>JAPYRI010000005.1 GCA_029941135.1 Alphaproteobacteria bacterium
GGCGACAAGTCCGTAGGCCATAGCCTGACTACCCACGACCGATCGGTAAAGGCCCGGCAATATTTTTGCTTTATCAACTTGATAAGGAACAATATTGATCGGCAACTCGGACGTTTCACCATATATGTGGCCGGCATTCAAAGCGGCAATATTCGCTTCGACCACAATCGGTTTTTTCGCAAATTTTACATGGAGCCAATCCAAAACCGGTCCCCTCTTGCGGCCAAAAAGCCACAGGACCAATCCCAGCGCCCACATATTTTTGCAGCGCAATGCATCTTTGTTGCTGAGCTCAAGGTCCTCGACAGCCTTGATTGTCAAGTCCGAGATCGCAATGTCGAACACTCGATAATTATCAAGCGATCCGTCTTCAAACGGACTTACTTCGTAACCGGCTTTGCGTAGGTTGGCGGGCTTGAATGCTGACGTGTTAACAATAATCAGTCCGCCCGGCTCGATATCACTGATATTTACTTTCAATGCGGCCGGATTTAGAGCTACCAATACGTCGGGTGCGTCGCCGGCTGTTAGAATTTGGCGCGACCCAAAATTAATTTGAAATGCGGATACACCAAATGTCGTGCCGACCGGCGCCCTAATTTCCGCTGGGAAATCCGGGAACGTGGCATAATCATTACCCATAAGAGCAGCGGCTACGGTGAACTGGTCACCTGTGATCTGCATTCCATCGCCGGAATCTCCAGCAAATCGAACGACAACAGATTCAACTTTCTCTCGCTGCGGTTCGACCGAGGGCTGAGCCTCGACACTAGCGTTCATCTTAAATCCTCAGGTAGCTTGAGCCCGGTTGAAGTACAATTTACTTTCCAGCGCTCTATGCGTAACTCCAAACTGGAACATACCCCCCGGCACGGCAGGTCAACAACAACATTTACCTGAATTTTGTCAAAATGTGGCATTTTTGCCGACAAGTTCTGGACAAGGCGGCAGACCACACCGGTAATCCGTATTGGAGCGTCTTTTTACGACCCCCAATCCTGAAGGCGACGCACCGCCTCCCGCAATTCCTCGGTCGCTCCAGCATAGGATATTCGCAAGCTCGTATGCCCGGACACGAGGTCAAAATCCGTCCCTGGCGTGAAAGCAACACCTGTCTCCGCCATCACACGGCGGCAGAATTCCTCGCTGTCTTGGGTCAAGTCGCTGACGTCGGCATACAAGTAAAAAGCGCCATCGGACGGGGCGAAACGCTGAAAGCCTGCTTTCGGCAATTCTTTCAACAATAGATCCCGATTCACTTGATACCGGGTAACGTGTTCGTCGAGCTCATCCATTCCATCAAAAGCCGCCAATGCCGCGTGCTGGGATAATGTTGGCGGCGAAATAAACAAATTTTGAGCGAGCCTCTCCATGGGCCGAACCAGCACCTCCGGCACGATCACCCAGCCCAATCGCCATCCCGTCATACTAAAATACTTGGAAAAACTGTTAATCACGATGGCGTCGTCTGAAAATGACAGGGCCGTGTCCGCTCTGCGGTCATAGGTGATGCCATGATAAATTTCATCGGAAACAAACCAAATATTTCTTGCAGAGCACCAATTGATCAGCTCGCGAAAATCATCGGTCGACATCATGGTGCCGGTCGGATTTGCCGGACTTGCGACCAAAAGCCCGTTCAAGTCGGCAGCAACCGGTTCGAGCAGTTCTGGAGCCGGCTGATATCGGGTTTCTTCACCGGCGGTCAGTGAAACCGGTACGAGCCCGAGCGCTTTCATAATATTGCGATAAGCGGGATAGCCGGGTTCGGCTAACGCAATTCGGTCCCCTGCATCAAATGCCGCGAGAAACGACATGACAAATGCGCCAGAAGATCCTGCCGTTATTATAATCCGTCCAGGGTCAACATTGACCCTGTAATACTCATTGTAGTGACGGGCAAGTCGGTCCCGAAGCTGCGAAATGCCGTGCGCCTCGGTGTAACCAATTTTGTCGGATGCCAAAGCTTTTTGAGCCGCTTTAAGAACAGTGACAGGCGCACTGGTACTCGGTTGGCCAACTTCCAAGTGAACTATATTGTCCCCCTTGGCTTCACGCTCATTCGCCAATTTCATTACATCCATGGCGATGAATGACGCGATGTCACTGCGCGATGACGGGCCAAGTTTCGTATTTTTCGATTTCATCTTTCTGCCCGTTACTGACGCATTAGAGGGAACGCGACCGCAGAATAAGCCCAGCTTGCTGACATGCAACGAAAATCATGGGATGGTGTTCAAAGAGGGTCTTAATTGATTGGGATGTTTAATCCGACGCAGGAATATTGCCATGTTTAATATTTTGGGAATCGATCACATTGTGCTCCGTACCAAGGATGTGAATGGCATGCTGGCGTTTTATACCGAAGTTCTCGGATGCCCCTTGGAGCGTCAATTGACGGAATTTGGTCTTTTTCAACTCAGAGCCGGGAAATCGCTGATCGATTTGGTGGATGTCGATGGACCAATCGGAAAATCGGCTGGGGAGGCGCCTGGCAACGAGGCGCGGAACGTAGATCATTTTTGTCTTCGTATCGATCCCTTTGAGCCCACTGCGATATTCCGGCATTTAGACCAGCACAAAGTGACCCACAGTGAGGCTGAGGAAAGGTACGGGGCCGAAGGTAATGGGCTTTCGATTTATATCTCAGACCCGGAAGGCAATACGGTTGAATTAAAAGGACCAGCCTCAAATTGAATCCAAATTTATGACGTCCGGTTTATATGTTGAAGTAGCAAATCTAACCATTGTTCAGCTCCGCGCTTGGTCTTTTGTTCCAGGGCGGCATGAACAAACGCATCTCGCGCTTCTTCATTATTGCCAAGATGAAACTGAGCAATACCGAGTGCAAAGCTGAGTTCTCCAATCCTGTCGCACTCAATTTTCTGAAGCCCTGTCTCAGCCACCCGAACAACATCTCGCCATCGTTCTTTTCCCAGATACATTTGTGCAAGTCGGACTCGCAGAGCACTGCCAGCCGTTAAGTCGACAGCGTGTTCCAACGCAAGAGCGGCGGCGTTTTGGTTTTCCGCTGCTACCAAAGCTTCCGCCAGCAACTTCCAATTCTCTGATGTTCCGTCAATAATCCGGTCGTCCAAACCTTGACGAACGACACGTGCTGCGCGGTCAGGTAACCCTTCGTGCAAATACAATTGGACAAGGCGCAATAGCTGCTTTTCCTCGATCAACACACCTTGTTTTTTGGCCATTTCCAGCACGGCGCGCGCTTCAGCCGGTTCTTCCAAACTTTCATAAGCCCAGGCAAGACGGTCCCAATGACGACCTTGTTGAGGCCAATAAGTGACCATTGTTCTCAAAATAGCGGCCATGCTGGCCACATCACCTACCTCATAATGGAGAACTGACACAAAATGATACCAATCTTCGCGTGGCCGCTTGGAAAGGCGTACGGCCGAGATTGCCGGAGGCAGTGCCTTGGCGTATTCCGCTAGTTGCGCGTTTACCTGAGCCAGCAGCATGAACGCGGCTGAACTGGGCTTTTCGGCTTCTTCAAACCAGGCTTTTAAGAGGACGAGCCCAGCGTCTAAATCACCCGCCACCACATAAAGATGGGCCAAATTATATCGAGTTGAACGCGCCAAAATCTTGTCAAACGCATTCAATGACAGAGCCTCCTCCAGTACCCGAGCCGCTGCCAAATAATCTCCCTGGGCAGCTTTGGTCTGTGACAATATTTGAAGAGTGATGGCCTTCTCATAAGAGCCTATGTAATTTTCAGCGAGAGTTGCCTCGGCCAAAGTACGCGACTGATTATGGTCGCCGGTCTCGAGAACATTTTGAAGTTTGGAAATACGCGCATACGCCGCCGGACTCAACATATCACTCGCCGGCACTTCAATCGGCACGGCGATCAATAACCCCCAAATCGAAAACGCGCGAAAAGCGCGCAAGACCGCCCGATACCAACTCTCAAAAGTGCTTTCATTTTGCCACTGCACAGTGATCATTCGTCCTGCAGTTCAAACCAAATGCGTACGGTAAGACCTTCTCGCTCTACCGCCATGCCTTGATCAAATTTAGGGCGATACCGCCATTTTATCACCGCCGCTCGTGCGGCTTGATCAAATACGCCCAGCGGATCTGCTCTTAGGACCACAGGTTCAACCACCCTGCCGCTTTTGGAGATTGAAAATTCAAGATCAACCCATCCCTCCAAACCGCGCCTTTTCGCGTGAAGAGGATATTGCGGGGGAATCCTGTACAAAGGCACTGTATCCATATCCTCACCGGGAAAGAGGAATAGTGGAGGCCCAACAAATCCCAATTCGGAGCTTAACGGCGGCTGCATAATTGCTGATAAAGATTTTGGTGCCGGTACATATTTATCGGTCAACATCGGCATAGAGGATGGTGCTTTAAGCCGTGTTGGCCGATCTGGGAGTGCCCGCTTTTTTAGAGTCAGTTGCGGATCCCGTTGTAAACGAATGAAATCTATCGGCAAGCCACGAACAGCGATTAATTCAGTCGGGTCGCCCGGCACGATCATTTGCTGAATCATAAAAAATAGGGCAAAAGTCACCAGACCGCCCAATAGAAATGAAATGGGTAGCCGAATGTTCACGGTCTCTTTTCGGCAGCAATTGAAACGTTTTCGACCCCCGCCAACCGAACCTGATCCATGACTTCGACCAAAGTGCCGGTTCGCGATCCTTTATCCGCTTGAATGATGACGGACCCCTGTGGATTATCCGCATGCAAGCGCTCAATGTTGGCGCGGACCGCGCGCACATCAATAACTCGATTCTGAACCCAGATTTGATTATCCGCAGCGATGCCAATCAAAATATTTCCGCGCACTGACTTAACCGCTGTTTGAGCATGAGGGCGGTCAACCTCGATCCCCGACTCTTTCACGAATGACGCCGTTACAATGAAAAAAATCAACATGATGAAAACCACGTCCAACATGGGTGTAAGATCTATAACCGAATCGTCATTGTCGGGGATCGCATGCCTGCGTCGCATGGTATTTTCCGCCTTTACAAGGTGACTGTGAGACGATTAGCGAAGGTTTGTATTTCTGCCGCCGCCGATCTTCTCAGACGAACATTCAAGCAATATCCGGATAGCGCGACGACCATTCCGGCCAAGGTTGGGATGGTCGCCTTGGAAACGCCTGCGGCCATGGCGCGAGGATTACCGGACCCCAAATTTGCCATGACGTCGAATACTTCGATCATACCGGTCACAGTGCCTAAAAGCCCGAGCAATGGACAAATGGTAACCAACGACCCAATCAACCCTAGTGAGCGGTTTAATTTTACCGCCAATTCCGAAATCAGAGCGTATCGAATACTCTGAGCCGACCATGATTTGCGCTCCACTCGGCATTGCCAATGCTTGATGACCCGCTTTGCTTCCCTCTGATGGCCAATTTTGAGGTACCAAGCACGCTCTATGATGAGGCTCCACATGACGAGCGTGACCCCCATGATAACAAGAATTATTGGACCGCCGCGGTCAATGAGATCGCTAAATCCCGCCCAAATGGTTCCAATATCACTCATTTGATTTGTGCGCGGATTCTGCCCTTAAGGCAACGATTCCCGCACTCTGCTCTTCCAATATATGAATAAGCCGACTGCTGCGGGCGCGAACGGCGGTGTACATCAAAACCAGGGGAATCGCCGTTATGAGTCCGAGCGCCGTCGTCACCAAGGCCTGCGAGATGCCGCCTGCCATGAATTTTGGGTCACCAGTTCCAAACAATGTAATCGACTGAAAAGTTTCAATCATTCCGATAACTGTGCCCAACAATCCCAACAAAGGCGCCACTGCCGCCAAAACACGTATGGTTGGCAGGCCTCTTTCCAGTTTCGGAATTCCATGAAGAACCGCCTCATCCAACTTTAATTCAAGTGTTGCTATATCCACATTTCGATGATTTTCGTAGGCCGCGATCACATGACCGAGTGGATTGTCCGGACGAGCTTTGTCGCTTGCAAGCTGCATACGTATTCGTCTGTCCATAACGAACAAATATAGGGTTCTCTCAAGAACGACACCCAATCCCACGAGAGCAACACAAATAATGACAATCCCGATAATACCCCCTTGGGCAATCCGCTCCCACAAGTTGGGTGTTTGCAGCAGTAATGCGAGCAATGCGCCGCGTGTCGGGTCAATGGCGACGGCCGTAATATTGTCGCTCGCGGCTTCAAATTCTTCGGCAAGGTCCAAATACCGCGCAGCGGGTTGTTTGCTCAGCTCGGCCAAACGACCGACGCTCGGCAGGTAAGTTAAATATTGGCCATTGGACAAAGCATTAAAGGCGCCCACTCTGACGACATCTCGCAGTTCCTCTTCACCATTCGCCAGGACGACAGGGGCACGAAAACGGGATACTTTCCCATTCTCCGTCATTTCTTTTTGAAGACTGAACCAAAGACTTCGCAATTCTTCGGTTGACGGTAATTCCCGATTGTCAACAATTTTGGATAATTCTTCCGCGCGCCCCGGAAACTGCGCTGACACGATCGAAGCCTCGAGAATGTTGCTGGTGTCACCAGCCACAAGCCGCACAACCCCAACCAGTTCCCCCAAATTGCCAAGCCGCGCGGTTAACCTGTTCTCCAGATCTCCAATGCGTAATTCGTTCTGTTCAAATTTTCCTTCCAGCGCCTCACTTAGTTTTTCTTCCCGTGCAAGTTCTGTTTCGGCTTGCTTGAGCAAAGCAGCTTGATCTTCTTTATGGGCGAGAAACTCAGCTTCACGTTTGGCGTTTATCTCTTTTTCAGCAGTGCGCCCATTTCTAACCTGCTCCAACAAATGATCTAAAGTATCGGCCTGCTCTCCCTTCATATTAGCCGAATGAGCAGGCAGACTGCCGAGCACAGCCAGCACGTTAAAAATTGCCCATAATCGCTTCATTGGGACACCTGACGCATTGCCGCACGCACGGGCAATTCGAGCAAATCCGGCGCCGCTTGTTTGCGGGCAATCATAATTCCGCGACGCAGAGCAGCATCATACTCGTCTGGCAATGATTGCCATTTATTCGATTCTTGGTCCCAAAAACCCGCAATATTTCCCTCAAGTCCGCGGTAGAGCAAAGCAATTCGCCCTACTCGCAAAACATCGACGATTCGTTGTCCAGCTTCCAATTCTATGGACGCCCGGTAGGCCTCAATGGTTCGACCGTACTCACTTTCTATTTGGTATGCCTCTATGATCCGCCGGTACTTTTCGGCGGTCGCCACATCGGACCGGCTCTTCAACTCATTTAGCATTCTCAGTCGCAATGTACGTTCATCAGGCAGGAAAGGGAGGTCTAGGTCGACAAATTTTCCCAAGGTGTCGACCATTTCCGTCATGAGTGGAACAATTTCCCTTTCCATCCCCGACGCCCGACCGATTTGATGCTCAATCGAGCTCATTTCAGCCTTCTGGGCTTCAATCAATTTTTGAATTTCCTGATTATAAGACCGCAAACTGGAGATCTGATGCCGTGTTGCGCGATACGCCTCCAAATATTTTTGGGTTGCCGCACTCAGTTCCGAAACAATTTTTTGAGAATGTGCTCCTTCAATAGCAACTTGTTTTTCCAATTCAATAATCGGCGATAGTTCTTGCTCACCCCATGACTCCGTTAAAGAGAGCATGACTAATGCCCCCACAATGATAATGAGCGCAGGAATTCTCGGCCTAATTGCGGGATGGCAAATAGAATTGAAATATCGACTCATTCTGTCTCCAATAATCGAAATACTAGCGATTCAGTATTATAATTATCTCGTCGAAATCCATATTGATCTTCGGTTGTTCTTGTATTCCAATTAATTGTAGATCGTTCGCCATAAAACTGGTCAAATTGACCCAAATTTGATAAACATTAGTGATATCAAATAGTTGTACTACTATTCGTAGAACACGTCTTGAATTTGGGACATGGGGTGTCATCGAATAGCATGTCTACCACTGGTCACGAAAGCGCCGACTCTCTTAGTCGGTGTACAGAGTTTAATTCCAGTGCCGTTGGTACCTATGCGTGGACAAGAGTTTGGTAGCAACGGTCATACGGACGCAAAAAAAATGTAGCACCGAACTCTATTGCCCGGCATCGCTAACTTTTAGACATACTAAATGGCGTGAAGATGTTGGTTGGGAGGCAGACACGTGGCGCAAACACTGAACAGGATACTCTCGGTCGAAGATGACCCCGACATCCAAGAGGTCACCCGACTATCACTCGAAAACGTGGGCGGCTTTACTGTTGAAGTGTGCAGCAGTGGAATGGAAGCACTGAGAGTCGCTCCGGTGTTCAAACCCGACTTGATATTGTTGGATGCCATAATGCCAGGAATGGACGGGCCTGAAACGCTGCAGGCGCTTCGACGACTGCCAGAAATTGAAACCACTCCAATCGTGTTTATGACTGCTAAAGTCATGCGCAGCGAAATCGAAAGATTTAAAAAGCTTACGACTCAAGATGTCATTTCAAAACCATTTGACCCGCTCGCACTGCCTGACAAAATCAGGGAAATTTGGGCCGACCAGAAACCTGGTTACAACTTATGCGGAGTATCGACTGCTTCGGCCAATTAGCAGCGCCTAAAATTAATCAATACTGACCTGCATGAATAGAGCGAGAGCCTTATTTTGAAACTCTGTTGAATAATATGTGTATATTACATATATTGTAATTCACATGCATATGCAGACGCAGTACCTAGCCTGGAGACCTACCTCAATACCCTTGAGAGTGAAATTGAGTTTGCCGTCGCCATGACACCATCCAGAAAACCGATATTGGTAGCAGTTCTTTTAATTGTCACTGCAGTTGCTGGCATTGCCGTTGCGCAATGGTGGATGGAAGTACGCTTTCACGAGTCCACGAATAACGCTTATATATCTGGCGACATAACCGCATTTAGTCCCAAAGTATCCGGGTATGTGAAAGAAGTTTTGGTCAGCGATAATCAACTTGTGCAGAAGGGTGATGTGCTGGTGATTATCGAGGACTTGGAGTATGCGGCAAAAGTTGAACGGGCACAGGCCGCGGTCACGAGGGCACAAGCTGGTCTGGTCAATATTGAGCAAAGGCGCTTGTTGCAAGCTGCCTTGATCGATGAAGCAGAAGCGTATACCGACGCCCATCAGGCGGATTTAGAGCGAACCACAAAGGACTTGGATCGAGCCAGACAACTGGTTTCCGACGGGTGGGTCAGTAAGCAAGGTGAGGATTACGCGACAACGGATGAGTTGAGGGCGCGAGCAACTTTGGCGAGCTCTCAAGCGGCTACGTCTGCAGCAAAGCAGAGGCTCGTTGTCCTTGACTCCGAGAAGCATCAATTACTCGCGGAAGTTTCCCAAGCCGAGGCCGACTTAAGGCTGGCAAAGATTGATTTACGTTCGACAGTAATGAGAGCCCCAACCTCTGGAACCGTTGGAAATCGTCGCGTACGGGCAGGCGAATATGTACGTCCAGGCACTCGTTTGCTTGCCCTGGTTCCTCTCCAGAGCGTTTGGGTCGTGGCAAATTTCAAAGAAACACAACTGACACATATGCGACCGGGTAACATCGCCGAAGTAACCGTTGATACATTTCTTAGCAAACCCTTCCGCGGTATTGTTGACAGCATTTCGCCCGCTAGTGGTGCGGAATTTAGTTTGTTGCCACCTGAAAACGCGACTGGGAATTTTACTAAAGTTGTTCAACGGATACCGGTCAAAATAGTTTTGCCGGCAGACAATCCGCTGATCGGCCGGCTGGCCCCCGGCATGTCGGTCTATGTCACGGTAGATACTCATTCAGGTGACGCGTCGGCAGCCGACTCCAGCCGAAAGGCGATAAAACACAATGCGACTAAGTACAATTTGAGCGAGATCCGGTAGGCCGAAGATGGCCGACCCTTCGAGCACACAATTCACTCCTCGAGTCAGCACTGCGGACACTGATCGGGTCTCGATCAGAACTTGGATTGCCGTCCTTTCCGGCGTTCTGGGCGGGTTCATGGCCGTGCTTAACATCATGATCACGAATGCTTCCCTAAAGGATATTCAAGGGGCAATGTCAGCCACCTTGGAAGAGGGCTCGTGGATTTCGACTTCATTTTTAGCCGCAGAAATTGTGATCATTCCGTTGTCAGGCTGGCTGTGCCAGGTCCTTTCACTACGACGCTACATCATCGGAACCACAATCGCTTTTCTCTTGCTGTCGGTGCTGACCGCTTTTGCCTGGGACATCTATTCAATGATTGTGATCCGCGCTTTGAGCGGGCTGGCCGGCGGCGCGTTGATACCCGTATCATTCAGCATCATTCTTACAATGTTGCCAGCCTCCAAGCAGACGATAGGCCTGGCTATTTGGAGTCTCACTGCCACCCAGGCACCGTCACTTGGACCAACATTAGGCGGGTGGATAACCGAAAGCTTCGGCTGGGAATACATATTTTATCTTCAACTCATCCCGGGCACGGTGATGATACTTGGTCTGTGGTATGGCTTGCCACGTGACAGGATGAGGTTGTCACTATTAAAGGACGGTGACTGGCTCGGCATTTTTCTGATGGCGGTAGGGCTGGCGGCGCTTACGATCGTCCTTGAAGAAGGCAATCGTAAGGATTGGTTTGAGTCGGCACTTATTGTACGCGGCACGATCATCGGCATCGTGGCAACGTCATTGTTTGTGATTGTCGAACTAAATCACCGCCAGCCGATCATAAACCTGAGACTTCTAAGTCAGCGAAATTTTGGCACCGCTAATCTAGTCAATATTATTTTTGGCATGGGTCTGTTCGGTTCAATTTACTTGGTGCCGCTCTATTTCGCTCAAATCCAGGATTACAATTCATTTCAAATCGGCACCGTCATCATGTGGACCGGTTTTCCACAAATTATTTTACTGCCGCTGGTCATCAAATTGATGGAAATCATCGATCCCCGAAAGCTTGTAGCCTTTGGTATTGCAGTATTTGGGGCGAGCTATTTTATGAACGTGTTTATCACCCATGATTCGGCTTACGATCAATTCATGTGGGCCAATATTGTACGGGCCATAGGTCAGCCATTTATCATGGTTTGTCTTTCAGTCGTCGCCACCACGGGCCTCGATAAGGACCACGCCGGATCAGCCTCCGGATTGTTCAACGGCATGCGCAGTCTTGGCGGAGCAATCGGCATTGCCGCCTTATCAACGTTTGTTGCGCGCCGGCAACACTTTCACTCAAATCACGTGATGCAGAATTTGTCTTCTTACGACCCCGAGACTGTCGACAAGATAGCTCTACTACTACAACACTTTCTCGATTTTACTGGAGACCCCGATCTCGCTCGAACCCAAGCCCTCGCGTCGCTTCGCTATACTGCCCGCCAAGAGACGCTCGTTATGGCCTATAGCGACGCATTTTTCATACTGGGTTGTGCGTTTGCCCTCACCATTCCAATTATATTCTTTATGGTGCCTGCAGAATTACCCGCAAAAAAATCAAGTGGAGACTAATAGTATGAAAGCCAAATCAGCAAAAACTGATGGCAAAAAATTGCCGAAAAATCTAAAGACGTTCGACATCGATAGTTCGCTTGGATTTATTGTCAACCGAACTGCTTATGTACTTCGACAGCGTTTGCAAGAAGCTTTTCGCTGGCACAACCATACGACAACACCAGAAGAATTTGCTGTATTGCGGGTGTTGTGGAAGCAAGATGGCCGACGCCAAGGAGAGCTCGCCAATTATTCTTTTAAAGACAGGACAACAATCACACGCTTAATTGACGGTCTTATGCGCAAGAAATTTGTCGAAAGGAAAGCCGATGCTACTGACCGGCGCGTAATATGTACGTGGTTAACTAAAAACGGCAAAGACCTTGAGGCTGAACTAGTTCCAATTGCGCATGCACTTGCCACACAGGCGACACAAAATATTTCCGAGAACGACCTAGAAGCAACGTTGCGTACATTGAAGACGGTCCAGAAAAATGCAGCCGGAATTTTGCACTAAATCATGGCAGAACCAGTAGCAAGTAGTCATGCAGCATCTAGATGGGCGGAAGTTCTTCGCCTGCCGGCACGGCTACTTTAATGGTGTTTAGGGTCATAGAGACCATCGTATAAAAGCCGATTAATCCTATAAGTTCGACAATTCCCTGTTCTCCCAGCAACGCTATTCCGTCTTGATAGGTCTTGTCAGAGACCTGGTGGTCAACGTGCAATTGCTGGCAAAAAGTGTATATCGTTTCATCATCCGCACGGGTAAAATCGGGTCGTCTATTTTCCTTTATGGCTTGAATAATTTCCTCTTCCACACCAGCCATGGCGGCGAATTTCGCGTGGGCATACCATTCATATTGAGCTGTCCAAAACCGTGCCGTTACGATGATCGCCAGTTCAACTTGGCGGGGCGACAGGCTGGACTCAAACCTTAAAAATTTGGCCATATCTGTCGTACGAACGGCAAATTCCGGACTTTGCAAAAATGCCGTGAAGGGTCCGCCCAGATTGAACTTTTGTTCAGTTGTACCCAGAATGTTTTTGTAGGTTTCGGCTTGTGCGTCGGTCACAGTGCCCGGCGACCGACTTGCAACAATAATATCAAATGCTTTGCGCTGAGCAGCCGTCAGGTTTTCGAGTGCTAAATTGGGGATGCGGGTCATAGTAAATTCCTGCCTGTCGATGGGTTAAAAGCCAGTGAGAGCTGCGATCATTGTTCTTGCGCGCAATCCGGCGCGACCGGATGGGTGTTGCCAAAAGTCTCTTCTTCACAGTGGGCTAATTCGTGATACAGCAGCCGCAAGAATTTATGGTCGCCCTCTCCTTTTGGCGGCCGCATCCAGACATCGCAAGACCCGTTATCTTGTCGGACAGCAAACGCCGGTACATCTGTTTCACCGCCACACTGCTTCCACAGTTGATCGATCACATTATCTGATCTGAAATGTAACGCGATATCTCTGTGGCCCACATCGCCGTCATAAGAATGGAACGTTCCACACCCTGGAAGAACAATAACGAACCAACTGAAAAATAGTATCGCAACGCGGTACTTCAACTTCGTCTCCAGTGACACCCGATAAACGCCAAGGTTCATACCATAGCGTTCAGTCGTTGCCAGGACAGACAAATTAAATACTACGCAGGCCTATTTCGCCGGTCATTTAGAAACGCGCAGAAGTTTTTTTATCAGACCAGTTCTTCGGCTTTTGCTTTTTCTTCTTCAGGATCAAGCATCCTGTGTAAATGGACGATGAAATACTTGGTGTGGGTATCGTCAACGGTCAACGAGGATTTCTCTCGCCAAACTTTGTAGGCCTCTTGGTAATTGCCGTAGATGCCCACCAGATCAAGTTCTGACAAATCGACAAAGTCGGTTTCGGACGGGTCTTTCAGCTGACCGCCAAACACCAAATGCGGCAGTTGTTTTGTCATATTGCGTCCTTCAGTAATCAGTCAGAGGGCGGAACAAATATTTCAGGCTGGTCGGCCGGTAATGTCTCTATGTAAAGGGACTGACTGGGGAAAGCGAAACCGGTTCCCGCGCCCTCAACAATCTCCTTAATCCGGTAGGCCAAATCCTCTTTGATCTCCAGCCAATCGCCCCAATCGGTCGTTCTGGTGAAGCAATACAACATGATATCGATGGAGGAATCGTTAAAAGCATCGATTCTCACGAAAGTAGAGACTTCCGGAGGGTGGGCGAAGTCATCGCTGCCAAGCACAAAGGCTTCAATTTGATCGCGAATCAATCTTAGCTGGTTTACAGTAGTTCTATATTCTACTCCTAATTTCCAATAGATACGGCGATGGGTCATGCGACTGAAGTTTGTCACCGCATTATCCGCTAAGTTCGTATTCGGGACATGGACCGGGGCTTTGTCGAAACGCCGGATAAGTGTTGAGCGGAAGCCGATACTTTCGACTGTGCCCTCAACAACACCTTCAACTTTTATCCAATCTCCTTTCAGAAACCGGCGCTCTGAAAGCACTAAAATTCCAGCGATCAAGTTCTTGAACAAATCCTGAGCGCCCAAAGCGACCGCAATGCCGAACAGCCCGAGGCCGGCGATCAAGGGGGCTACCTTAATGCCCCAAATTTCAAGCACCGTGGCAGCGCCTACTAACATCACGAAGATTTTGATGGTCTTGATCAACCACTCGAGCAGAGAATGCGTAAGCACTTCTTCCAGGCGCTGAAACAACAAAGACACGGGTTTTATGGCGTTGTACAGAGCCCAAAATATTGCGATCGCAATCAGCGACCGTTCAAAATTTGTGGCGATCACCTGCAGTAATTCCGTTGGCTCCAGATACTCAAGCGAAAAGAAAACACCCATAACCACCGGAATGAAGCGGATTGGCTTCTCCAGAGCGTCGATTGCATGATCGTCAAACTCAGTCTCGGTACCTTTGGTCCAATTCTTGATCCGATTAATTACAAAGCGGCTAAATACTTGGCGGATTATGAGAAATCCGACAAAAATCGCCAGTGCGACAACAATTTTACCAATATCGATGCCAAATAGGCCTTGACGCCAAACGTCGACGACGAGAAGCCAAAATTCGTGAAGCATTTCCATAATTCCCTGGCCTTTGCGTCCCTTGAAAATGAATTGGTGAAAACATACATGGGCTTAAGGCCGGGGGAAAGTGCGGCAAGTGCGCGGCGCTGCCATTTTACGCACCTTCCACGAAATTATAACTTTCGCTAAAATGTCGGCGCGACGGGTTGAAAGGGAGATCTTATTTTCTAAAAGTCGGCTGGAACCGGCACTTTTCGCCATCAAATTCTGGGTAGGGTCGAGGTAATTTTCTTACTGATCCGAGCGTGCTAGTTTTGTTCGTTAAACAGACGATCTCAACTGATAGGCGGCCGGCCGCGTGACTTCAGACGACGTTCTCATTCTTTCAATCGATCAGGGAACGACGAGTACTCGGGCAATTGTCTTCGATACTGCGGGGTCACCTATCGCAAGCGCTCAGCGGGAGCTGCGCCAGATTTATCCGAAACCCGGATGGGTCGAACACGATCCAGAAGAGATTTGGGACTCTACTCTACTGGTTTGCAGAGAAGTTTTAGAAAAAGCAGAGCGAAAGAGCAGAAAAGTCGTTGCAATTGGTATCACCAATCAGCGGGAAACGACCCTTATATGGGACCGGAAAACCGGCACCCCGGTGGCGAACGCAATTGTTTGGCAAGACCGTCGCACGACAGAGTTGTGTGCCCACCTCAAAGCGCAGGGTCATGAAGAATATGTAACTGCGACAACCGGCCTAGTGCTCGATCCATACTTTTCCGCAACCAAAATAAATTGGATTCTGGATAATCATCCTGGCGTGCGCGAAAGGGCTAATCGAGGTGAACTGGCGTTTGGCACTATCGACAGTTTTCTGCTCTGGCGATTGACCGGCGGTAACGTCCACGCCACAGACGCAACAAATGCTGCACGGACCATGCTGTACGATATCCATAATAATTGCTGGGATCAGAATCTTCTGCAGTTGTTCAACGTACCAGCCGAAATCCTGCCGAAGGTAAAAGACAGTTCTGCAAATTTCGGAGCAACCACACCTAATTTGTTCGGTCGGACAATACCAATCACAGGATTGGCCGGTGATCAACAGGCGGCAACTGTGGGTCAGGCATGTTTTCAACCGGGCATGATCAAATGCACATACGGCACCGGTTGTTTTGCCTTACTGAACACCGGTCCTGACGCGATCCCTTCGACAAACCGTTTGCTCACTACAATTGCTTATCGGTTAGATGGCAAAACTACTTATGCGTTGGAAGGCAGTATTTTTGCCGCCGGAGCAGCCGTTCAATGGCTGCGTGATGGATTGGGAGTGATCGACGAAACTTCCGACACAGAAAAACTGGCTCGAGGAATTGAAGATACTGGTGGACTTTATGTAGTCCCGGCGTTTACCGGACTGGGGGCACCTTATTGGGATCCTGATGCACGGGGCGCAATTACCGGTCTCACTTTTCAAAGTGGCGTGCCACAAATCGCCCGGGCGACGCTGGAGGCAGTCTGCTACCAAACATACGATCTCTTGACTTCGATGACAGCAGACGGCGCAGCCAAATCCGATACGTTGCGCGTTGACGGAGGAATGATTGAAAACGATTGGCTGATGCAATTTCTTGCGGACATACTTGAGATCGCTGTGGACCGTCCCAAGATTGGCGAATCCACGGCGCTGGGCGCCGCCTTCCTCGCTGGGCTGCATATGAGCATATATGGCTCACTTGAGGACATCGCCCGCAAGCGGCAGGCACGAGACAAATTCCTGCCCGCCATGCGTGCTGAACGCCGGGTTGCTCTCCTCACAGGATGGAATTCTGCGGTTCGACAAGTTGCCACCCGTTCTTAATCACCTACTCAGGTAACGAGACAGTTGTCAGATGACGATGGTTGTGCGACCTAGGCGCATATATTTCTGAGAACCCAAATTATGAGCGCCATCGTCAGCCATGAAGTGCATCTCGCCTCCCGCCCCACTGGGGTACCGACTCGGGATAATTTCGATTTTGTCGAGACCACGGTCGGCGAACCCGGCGACAGTGAATTATTGGTCAAAAACCTTTGGATGTCGGTCGATCCGGCGATGCGCCCCAGGATGATCGATCGTAAAAGCTATGTGACCCCTTATGAAATCGGAAAAGTCCTTGAGGGCCGGGCGATTGGTGTGGTCGTACGGTCTAATAATAGCAACTTCGAAGTGGGAGACTACGTTTTCGGAACCAATGGTTGGCGACAATATTATCTGAGCGCCGGTGAGGGACTATCAAAGATAGAGCCTGGCGATGCGCCCTTGGAAGCTTATTTGGGAGCTCTCGGAATGACTGGCTTGACCGCCTACGCAGGATTGTTGCGGATCGGTGAAATCAAAGCTGGTGATACCGTGTTTGTGTCGGCGGCGGCAGGAGCGGTCGGTTCCATTGCCTGCCAGATTGCGAAGAATAAGGACTGCCGGGTGGTGGCAAGTGCGGGCTCTGACGAGAAAGTAGCTTGGCTAAAGGAAGTTGCTCGTGTTGATGGCGCGTTTAACTACAAAACAGTATCCGACATAAAGGCTGAGATTGCCCACCTTTGCCCGGAGGGTATTGATGTCAATTTCGAAAATGTTGGAGGGGATCATTTCGAGGGGGCCCTCGCCCAAATGAACGAATTTGGCCGCATTGTTTTGTGCGGATTGATCAGCACTTACAATGACGCGGAATCGGAGCCCGGACCGCGAGGCATGTTTATTGCCATTATGCGGCGGCTCAAAATTCAAGGATACGTTGTCATTGATCACTTGGACATGCTTGAGGATTTCCGTGCTGAAATGGCGGCCTGGATACGAGACGGAAAAATGCACTGGAAGGAAACCGTATTCGATGGTCTCGAAAACGCACCGGATGCACTCATTGGTCTCTTCCGAGGCGACAATTTCGGCAAAATGCTGGTGAAAATTGGATCTGATCAAGATACAGATTAGGTCGAGGTGGCAATTTACTCACCAATTGTATGGCGGTCCGGGAAAAATGGTGACACGCTTCTTTCGCGCTTTAACAAGCCAGTTCATTCTTTGGTCAATCCTTTCGGTGGCGCCAAGCAAGGCAGATCAGCCCGCAATTTCGCCTTGGACGTCGGCGCTTCTTTCCGAATACGCTTACCGGAAAGATGTGAACGCCTATTGTCTAGCTGTAGTCGCGCAAATCGCGCAAAAACCCGCAAACTTCGGCAAGGTAGTCATGGAAGCGGTCAATCGAGCGCCGGAATTTCGCGAAGCTATACTCGCCGCTACCTCGCAGGCCTTTCCCGGGTTCGCCGACAACATTGACTTCGTGTTGCGCGGAGGCCTACCCTCCCCTGCTCCGTCGCAACAATTCAGCACCGCTACAAACATCAAATCAAATGGTCTTTCCCTGTGGTCTGGGGAAGTCGAGCTTGGCGGCAGTCGCTCCACCGGCAACACAGATCGAGACCAAGCCAGTGGCGCTTTCAAACTCAAACATCAGTACGGCTCCTGGCTCAATGAAGCGAAACTGCATTTTGATTACGCGCGAAAAGATGACGAAACCAGCGCCCGGCGTTTTGCGAGTAGTCTGCAATCACGTTTTGGAGCATCGAAAGGTTTATATGCGTTTCTGTTCGTTCAGTACCAAGACGATCAATTCAGTGGTTTCGATTTTGAGGTCACCGAAAGCGGCGGCGCAGGCTATCATATAGTCGACTCCGAGCGGGTAACTTGGAGATTGGAGCTGGGACCAGGTGGACGCCAAAGTGTCGTCAGTGAGAGCCACAAGACCGAGAGTGAATTTGTCGGCCGAGCGAGCTCCGAGTTTGTCTGGCGCCTTTCTGAAAGCGCAAAAATAACTAATGATACTTCCGTTGTGACCGGTAGTGATCGGACCACAACCGAAAATACAATCGCTTTGTCGACAACCATCATTGGTCAACTATTGGGCCGTGCGTCGTTTCAAGTTCGGCACAGCTCGTCTCCTGTCACTGAAACCAAAGCGACAGACACTCTCAGCAAATTCTCTCTCGCGTATCAGTTTTGAGCGTCGCACCGCATACCCGTGATAAAGCAATGACTTGTGTTACGGTCGCCAACCATGGCCATGTGCGAGATTAAGTTTGCGCCCCGACTGACGCTGATTGCTTTGCTAAGCGGTTTTCTGACTGTCACTTGCACAGGTATTAAGCACGTGAATACAAACCAAACGGTTTTGGTCAAAACCCCGGGCGCTGCCGGGTCTTCGTGCGCGCTGAATAACACCAAAGGCTCATGGCAAATAGATAAAACGCCTGGTACTGCCGAGATTGCGCGGAGTCCGGATAGTTTGCATATTCTCTGCACCAAAATTGGATTTACTGCTGGCGCCGCAACCGTTGAACCCAAGGCCAATGGAATGCCCTGGCAAAACATTGTAAGCGGCGGTTTCTTCGGACAGCGTGCCAATGACGCGTCCGACACTGCTTATGAGTATCCTGTTTTGGTTTCGGTTCAGCTCGAACGCGACACCCGTACGCTGGTGGTGAGCATACCTGCTCCCGAGCCGAGTTCATTACCAGCCGAAACCGCATTACCTTTATCTTCTGAAGAGACACAGAGAGCAGAAGCTAACAATCAAGCAATCCCCAACATCGCCGAAGCCGCACTGAAAGTCTTGAAACCTAAATTTTTTGATCAGAAAGTTGCCGGCTTCAAAGCCGCCGTCCTCCGCCACAGCCAATCTGTTGGGCATGCGCGTCGGGCAACATGACAATTTCGTTCGTGTCGTCTTGGATTTCAACCACCGGACCGAATACAGCAGCGGCTTTGACCCTGACGGCCGCATGATTTTGCGCCTTCTTTCGGCCAAGGCAGTGCCCAAAAGACGCCGCCTCGGTGCGGATAATACGCCAATATCCCGGATCGAAATCACAGCTTCTCCTGATGGCAATGGGTCGATTGTCGCCATCGAATCCGACGGCCCAATTTCCAACAAAGTATTCGCATTAACGCCGGACGAAATTGGCAGTCACCGGATTGTCATTGAACTTGCGCCGTTGCCGTCATTGAACGACTAGGAGTAGTCTCATCAAAAAATATTCCGTTGGCGGGCCCCCACCAATCAGCCGTACTTTTACTTAGACTTGAAAGGCGGAGAACGGCGCGGTGACAACATTTGATCTAACAGACGACACCGTGGTGGTGGTCATCGGCTCGGGCGCAGGGGGTGGGACACTGTCAAATGAATTGGCCCAGAAAGGGGTCAAAGTCGTTTGCCTCGAAGCCGGTCAGTGGCTCGACTACACTGAAGACTTCGTCAATGACGAATGGACCATGTTCGGGCGTCTGACTTGGCAGGACAAACGGACTTCGTCTGGCACATGGCAGGTCGCCAAAGATTTTCCTGAACTACCTGCGTGGATCTGTAAGACAGTGGGTGGCACTACAACCCATTGGGCGGGCGTCAGTATACGGTTTCAAGAACACGAGTTCCGCACAAAGACCGTTTACGGCAACATCCCGGGCGCCAATCTTTTAGATTGGCCCCTCGGCCTCAATGACCTGGCACCTTTTTACGATAGAGCCGAAGACAAACTGGGAGTCACGCGCACTCACGGCATACCTGGCCTTCCCGGCAACAATAATTTTAAGGTTATGGAAGCTGGCGCGCGCAAACTCGGCTACAAGTCCGTGCATACCGGCTATATGGCAATTAATTCCGAGCCACGGAACGGTCGTACATCATGCCGCCAACTGGGATTTTGCCTCCAAGGCTGTCGGATGGGCGCTAAATGGTCCACTCTTCACACGGAAATTCCCGAAGCGGAAGCGACCAGTAATTTTGAACTGCGGCCCAATGCCCAAGTCTTGAAGATCGAACACAGTCTGACAGGCAAGATCACGGCCGTTGTTTACGACGATGGCAATGGTAATCTGCAACGCCAAAAAGCGCGGGTCGTATGCGTTGCCGGAAACTCAATCGAAAGTCCCAGATTACTTCTGAATTCAGCGAGCAATCTATTTCCGGATGGACTCGCTAATTCATCCGGGCAAGTCGGCCAAAACTATATGCGCCATACATCGGGAGCAGTGTTTGGCGTGTTTGAAAAACCAGTCAATATGTATCGGGGCACAACGATGGCTGGCATTATTGAAGATGAAGCCACCCACGACCCTTCCCGCGGGTTTGTTGGCGGCTATGAGTTGGAAACCGTTTCCCTGGGTCTACCGTTTTATATTTCGTTTTTGGATCCGAGTAATTGGGGTAAAGAAGTATCATGGTTTATTGATCGCTTTGACTGCACAGCTGCAATGTCGATTATTGGCGAAGACATGCCGCAGATGAGTAACCGCATCAGCTTGCACCCCAAACATAAGGATCAGTTTGGACTGCCGGTGCCGAATGTTCACTATGATGACCATGAAAATGATAGTGCCATGCGTGAACACGCATACAAACAAGGCGCTCGAATATACGAAGCAATTGGTGCTATTAAGGTCAAAAGGGCAGCACCATTGCCGGCGACTCACAACATGGGCACCAATCGGATGAGTGCACAGCCACAAGAAGGCGTCGTCAACAAATGGGGGCAATGTCACGATGTTGACAATTTGTTTGTGTCGGATGGTAGCCAGTTCACCACCGGTGGCACTGAAAACCCCACTTTGACGATCGTCGCTTTAGCCATCCGTCAAGCCGAGTATTTGTCTAATCAGTTGAAAAAGAATAATATTTAGAGCGAAATCGTAGTTTTAGTATAGCCGTGAGACCGGTTTAACAGAAACCGAGGGCCCGACGGAGCTTCGATAAATGTTAACTTATGTCCTCTAAATACCCGCTTCGTGAATTATCAAATCGATGCCCAGGCATTATTGTTCCGGGCGCGTTTCAATTAATTCAAAGTATAATTGTGTTGAAAGGCGAATGTAATGAGTAATGCCTCACACCAAGACAATATAGAAGTCGGTGACCGATATTATAAAGTAGGTCATTGGGAAGTGATCTGGCTTGTGAAGCGCATATTCGTGCCGAACGGCAAAGAAATTACCCATGTTGTGCTTGAACGCGAAGACTGGACCGGAGATTTCAACGTGATCTCGAGATCTGTTCTTGAAGACCAAAAAGATTACCGGTCTGATCGGCGCAACAAGAACTCGGTCAACTTAGAAGATAATCGCCGCCGCCGCGATGATCAGCCGCGAAATCCGCGATAATATTTATGCCCAACCACCGGCGAACGGCATGACGTTTCCGGTAATAAAATCACTGTCACTTGACGCGTAAAACGCAATCAAAGCACCCATTTCTTGTGGCTTACCTAAGCGCCTGAGCGGTATGTTGCGCGTGATTTTAGCCATCGCTTCAGTATTTTCGCGTAAGGATTGCGGGAAATAATCAGGGCTCTCGACATAATTGGGAGCAATCGCATTTACTTGAATATTGTGAGGTCCCAACTCCTTGGCTAGTGACACCACCATCGAATTGGTCGCCCCGCGTGCGGTCACGTACATGGTGTAGTTAGGAAGCCCATGAAAAGGTGCAGCCGACGTGATGAATATTAATTTACCCGACTTTCGCTCTTTCATTTGGGGGACCGCGGCGCCCGCCAAGATAAAGGGCCATACAACCATATCCTCAAGTCCGTTCCTCATATCTTGAGGATTGGCCTCATCGACTGGTGCCCGAATGGCCGGGAATGCATCATTACTCACCACTACATCAATGCGGCCGATTTTATCGGTCACAGCAGCCATCAATTTTGCCGGGTCCTGTTCCCACATAACGTGCCGCTTCGGGTGGCCATCGGCATATTCTAGACGCGCTTTCTCGTCGCTAAAGCTCTTATCGTGGCAAACGACAATCGCCCCGCGCGCAGCCAATTCTGCAGCCGCGGGCGGACCCGCGAAATGCTCCACATTTGTAATGAGAACCACCCGGTCTTTCATAGTCACCTCTCTCGGCATATATTTGAATGCACAAACTAGCACCGACCAACTCGGGGAAAAAGCAGACCATGTCAACAAAACCGGACATTGATTCGGAAACATTTCGTGAGTTTGAGCTTACCGGATGGCGAAAAGTGTCTGCCGAGTATCAAGAGTATTATTCGCGGGTCACGCGTCAAACAGTTGAGCCGCTGCTTGATGCGGTGGGCGCGGGTCAGGGTATGCGCATACTCGACGTTGCTACCGGGCCTGGCTACGTGGCCGCAGCAGCAACAACGCGTGGCGCTGTAGGAGTGGGCATCGATTTTTCGGAACCGCAAATCGAACTCGCCCGACAGCAGTTTGCCGGTAGTGAATTTCATGTGAGTGATGCGGAGGATCTGCCTTTTCCAGACCAAGACTTCGATGGCGTCGTCATAAACTTTGGGGTTCTGCATTTTCCGCAGCCGGAAGTAGCGATTTCAGAAGCTTTCCGCGTCCTCAGAAAAGGGGGCCGTCTTGCGTTTACTGTGTGGGCAGCATCTGAGGTTTCGAAAGCCTTTGATATCGTCGAGCGCGCTCTAAAAACACACGGGAACCTCGATTTGCCCCTGCCGAAAGGTCCGTACCTCTATCGCTTTAGTGATCCCGAAGAATGCAGCCGGGTGCTGTTGGCAGCTGGATTTGACAACCCGACATCTACATTGGTCAACAGCGTTTGGCGCTTTCCGGCACCTGAAACTTTATTCGAGGCGGTTAGCTCGGCGGGGGTGCGCATGACTTCGGTACTCAACTTGCAAACCCCGGCAGCGCTCGAAAACATTCGAGCACAAATGCGCAACGATTGTGCGAAGTACGTTAGTGGCGACATGATCGAATTGCCGATGGGGGCTATTCTTTCAACGGCTAATAAGACTTAAACAGAGAGGACAAAGCCAATGTCTGAAGATAACCCTATTAGCCTTTATAGCCGCATCACAATCATGGCGGAGAGTCTTGTGCCTGTTGTGCGTAC
This sequence comes from Alphaproteobacteria bacterium, assembly GCA_029941135.1. GTDB lineage: Bacteria > Pseudomonadota > Alphaproteobacteria > JAPYRI01 > JAPYRI01 > JAPYRI01. The sequence goes on from JAPYRI010000005.1 coordinate 23,385, forward strand.
TTTACGTAAAGAGATCGGCATACAGCGCGCGGACGAGATTATCGCCGGCGCACTTGAGGAAATTGGCCGGGGCTGGGGCGCGGCCATTAACGAAATCGAAGGTGATGGCTTGGCGGAGCGTTTGGCCAAGGGACTCACCGGATTTGAAGAAGACAACGCCCTTGACTATTCAGTGCTGCGCCAAGAAGACGAGGCTTTTGATTTCAACGTGACGCGCTGCCGGTATGCTGAGTTTATGGAGGGCATTGGCGCCCAAGACTTGGGACCGTTGTTGATTTGCAACTTGGATCACGCTATGGCCGACGAAATCGGCATGACGCTTACGCGGGAGCAAACAATTATGACCGGTAAGTCATCCTGCAGTTTCCGCTTCCGCGCCAAAAATTAATAATTTTGTCAGTTATCGAATATCTGCGTCTTCGAGCAGAATACGCACCACACCTTCCGGGTCGCTAACCATGGCGTCATGCCCCGTGTGCAGAACATGGTGACGCCAAGTGCATTCAGTCTGATAACGCTCAGAAAACTGACCGAAGGGCCCCATGGCAGGATCATCGCAGTAAACGAAGCTACGCGGCAGGCTGGCTGCTAGATGATCAGGTAAATTTAATGGCATATCGAACGTATTGTCCGGCTGCGGCACAATGTGATCACGCACCCAAGTTGCATCGGCTGGATCCAACACCCCAAATGCCGACGGATCGGGTGCCGAATTACCGTCGCGCGATGGGCCATCTACCAATGCCTGTTCAAGAATCGGCATAAAATCCGGCGGTATATAGTCGAACAGGCATTTGCCGTCCTCAGGCACAAACGCATCCAAGTAAATCAGCCGCCCAATTCGCTCCGCAGCTTGCTCCGCTACGCCGGTGATCACCATACCGCCGTAGGAATGTCCGACCAGAACAACATCCGTTAGGTCGCGCCATTCAAGGACTGCAGCCACATCCGTGATATGGGTATCGAGACTTTTGCAAGCGCCACGTAAATGATAACGATCCCCAAGTCCAGTCAAGGTAATCGTGTGAACTTCATGGCCGGCGCGACGCAGGACCGGTTCTACTCGTGACCAGCACCATGCCCCATGCCATGCCCCGTGAACCAATACAAATGTTGCCATGTTGATTTCCTGACCTTGACTTCTAAATCTTATCCGAGAGCTTCATGTGCGGCTGCAATTGCTACACCTTTATTCACGTTAGCTTGCATGTCGACTAAGATGGTCTCAAGCGCGCTGAGGCAAAGCAGGACATTATTTGTGCACGCACTTTGCCCCATTAAGCCAATGCGCCAGATCTTTCCAGCAAGCCCGCCAAGGCCCGCGCCCACTTCCAAATCATAATCCGCGAGGCACCTTCGGCGGACTTCAGCCTCGTCAACGCCCTCCGGTACTTTTACTGCATTTAACTGAGGCAATCGATGTTGGGGATCGACTTGGAACGCGAGTCCCATGGCCTCGAGGCCCGCACGCAATGCTGCATGCATTTTCGCATGCCGGGCCCAGGCATTTTCCAGCCCCTCTTCCTCGACCATCAGCAACGCTTCGTGCAACCCATAAAGCGCATTGATCGGCGCCGTATGATGATAGGCGCGGCCGCCATCGCCATCCCAATAACCCATCACCAAATTGAGATCGAGAAACCAGCTCGAAACCTTACTGGTTCGCGCACGTATCGCTTCCACTGCCCGGTCGCTTAGGGTAATCGGCGACAACCCTGGCGGACACGAGAGACATTTTTGGGTACCGCTATAAACCGCATCTGCCCCCCAGGCATCGACTTCTACAGGTATGCCCGCGACCGACGTCACCGCATCCACAATCGACAAACAATCATGCGTCCGCGCAAGTTCGCACAATGCTGCCGCATCCGATTGCACACCAGTTGACGTTTCGGCATGGACAAAAGCCAGTGCCTTGGCGCCGGGGTGCTTTTTTAGAGCCGCTTCGACCGCCTCCAATTCAATGGCTTCACCCCAGGCGTTTTCGACCATGACCAGCGTGCCGCCGCAGCGCTCAACGTTTTCTTTCATGCGGCCGCCAAAGGCCCCGTTTTGGCATACAACAACGGTATCGCCCGGCTCCACTAAATTGACGAAACATGTTTCCATGCCCGCCGAACCTGGTGCCGAAATTGGGATGGTCAATTTGTTTTGGGTTCTAAAGACATAGCGGAGAAGACGTTTGACATCTTCCATCATATCGACAAAAGCCGGATCCAGATGACCAATGGTCGGGCGCGCCAAGGCGGACAGAACCCGCGGGTGAACGTCCGAGGGACCAGGACCCATGAGCGTTCGCCGGGGCGGCATGAATGAATTCGTCACAAAATGTCCTCCAAAACGTGCACTGGTGCATAAAGTGGCGGGAAGTTACCACAATTTTGCGGAACTGGATTGAATTCCAGTGTAAATTCCACGGACGATTGCGCAGTGAGACAATGATTCCTTGACGGTTACGCGAGAGGTTTTTCTAATGGTCCAAACTGTGTCCGAATAAAAAGGGGGAGAACATGAAACTGGGTGCAGGTGCTTGCTGGAAAATTGCCGTACTGGGATTGACGGCTGGATGGCTGACCACGCCGGAGGCGGGCACTGCGCAGGAACTGGATCCCCGGAACATATTGGAAGAGCGATGCTCCAGCTGTCACACCCCGCGCGCCGGCGGCGGCCTTGAACGCATTAGCGACAATCGTAAGACGCCCGAAGGTTGGGAAATGACCATTGTTCGCATGGGCATCTGGCATGGTGTCGAAGTCCCTGAAGACGAACTCGCGGTGTTGGTTCGACATTTGTCGAACACTCAGGGCCTCGCACCTGCAGAAACCGCAGGTCAGCGTTTCATCTTAGAACGTCAGCCAAACGTCGTAGAAAATATCCCCAATGCCGAACTCAATGTCATGTGCGCGCGCTGCCACAGCTTTGCCCGCGTTGCTCTTCAGCGCCAGGACGAAGACGAATGGCGCAAGCAATCCCACGCTCATCTGGGCCAGTATCCGACAACCGAATATCAATCTTTGGGACGCGATCGGGATTGGTGGGGCATCGCGCGCGACAAAATGCCAAAGCTGCTTGGCGAGATGTTTCCCCTGAAGACCGACACTTGGGATGATTGGCGAAAGAGCGCTAAAGCCGACATATCGGGCTCATGGCGGGTGCACGGCGAACGGCCCGGCGTCGGGCGATACGTGGGCTCAGCTGAGATCACAGCAACTGATTGGGATGAATACGAAGTTACTTACGCATTGCGCTACGCAAATGGGTCCGAAGTTACGGGTCAGGGTGCAGCGATCGTCTACACAGGCTTTGAATGGCGCGGATCAGCTACCCTTGGTGACGAAGAAGTGCGCGAAGTATTCGCCTTAAGTGAAGACGGAAATTCGCTGTCGGGTCGTTGGTTCTTGGCCAACGCGGATGAAGTCGGTGCCCATTTCAATGCCGTGCGGGTCCGAGAGGGAGCCTCAACGATCATTGCTGTAGAGCCCCAAATGTTGCGCGCGGGCGAAAGTACGAACATCACCATTCACGGTTTTGGTCTGAAAGGTAACGTCTCCTTGGGCGATGGGGTGACGATATCTGAATTTGTTACTGCCGATGCCAACTCAATAACCGTTGTCGCTACCGCGGCAACCGACATTGAAGGTGGCAATCGCAGTGTGTCCATTGGCAGTACGATTGCGACTGATTTATTTTCGGTATACAGCCAAATCGATAGACTGGTAGTCGAGCCACCCTTCGCCATAGCGCGGGTGGGTGGTGGCACAACCCCAGCCGTTGTCGCCCAGTTCACCGCCGTTGCCTATTTGAACGGCCCCGATGGTGAAGCCGGAACAAATGACGATGTGCGTCTGGGCAGCGTCCCCGCTGAATGGTCAATCGAAAATTTCAGCGAAGAAGCCGAACAGATGGAAGACGCCAAGTATGTCGGCACCATCGATCAAAATGGAACGTTTATGCCGGCAGGCGCGGGGCCAAACCCGGAGCGTAAATACAAAACCAATAACGCCGGTCGAGTGACGGTAAAGGCAAATGCTGCAAATGGCGAAAGTCAGATCGCCGGTGACGCCGAAATGGTCGTGACGGTACAACGCTGGAACTCACCACCCATTTTATAACCCCTTGAACACCTAGAACTGTAGGGTCCAATGACGATACAATTGATTGAGCATAATCTTCACGAAATCGCGGTCGAAGGCCGTCGTGTACTCTTTCACATTCCGACCAGCGCTTTATTTGAACTTGACCCGGTTGGAGAAGCAGTCATCGACGCTTTGCGCGGGCATCAAACACTTGAAAGCGACGACCTAAATAGCGTGCTGGCCAAGCACTTCGACACCAACCAAGTCAGCGATACGCTGGATGAATTCCGTCAATTGAATATCATCATTGGCGGGCCTGAAACAACGGCGCGCGCGCCTGCTGAGATCACAGGTGAAGGTCTGACAACGCTCGTCCTCAACGTCAACACCGGCTGCAATTTGTCGTGTACCTATTGTTACAAGGAAGATCTGACGACACCTGCTAAGGGCGACTTGATGGACATTGGAACCGCACAACGTTCCGTTGATATGTTGATCAAGCAAGCCGGGCCGGGGGCCAGAGTAAATCTAGTGTTTTTAGGTGGTGAGCCTTTGACCAATATGAAGCTCATTCGAAGCACGGTCGCTTATGCCGAAGAACAAGCCATCGTTGCGGATGTGAAAGTCGATTTCACCCTCACCACCAACGCGACTTTGTTGACCAATGAAATTATCGATTATCTGGACAGTCACCGCTTTGGTCTCACCGTCAGCATGGACGGCCCCAAGGCACTTCATGATCGCAACCGCAAAACCATCGGCGGCAAGGGGACCTATGACGTGGTGGCAAAAAATGTCCGGCGCCTGTTGTCCCGGTACCGCTCACGGCCAGTAGGCGCACGTGTCACCTTGACCCCTGGGGTTACGGACGTGCATGCCATTCATGATCATTTGGTGGGCGACCTTGGCTTTCATGAAGTTGGTTTTTCGCCCGCAACCGCCGGCGACAACGATATATTCAACTTAAATGGGCAAGAATTGGCCGACGTATTCGCCGGCATGAAAGCACTGGGGCGACTTTATATGGAAGGCGCCTTGCGCGGTCTCAATATCGGCTTCTCGAACATGCATCAATTGATGACCGATCTTCATGAAGGGACCCGCAAGTTGATCCCCTGCGGTGCCGGTGTCGGTATGTTGGCCGTCGATAAGGACGGCAAGTTTAATTTGTGTCACCGATTTACCGGGTCAGAGTTGCCTACTTTCGGCGACGTGGACAGCGGCCTCGACAAAGCTGCATTGAGCAAATTCGTCAATGATGCTCAGGATCGCACTAATACCGACTGCGCCACTTGCCGCATCCGTAATTTGTGCTCAGGTGGTTGCTATCATGAATCTTACGCGCGTTACGGCGACCCTTTACACCCGACCTACCATTACTGTGATCTGATGCGAGATTGGGTGGACTTCGGCCTGGAAGTGTACACCCGCATCACGACTGAAAAACCGGAATTTTTTGCGCACCACATCGAGCCCCGGAGGGCGACCTAATGAAACACCTGAAGCCGCTCAACAATAAGGCGGAACTGCTGGAAAAAGCGGTAAAAGAAGGCAAGACCGAAGAGGTTTTTCAGATGACCATAGTCGCCGGCTGTACCGCGACTTTGGATCCGGGGTGGGAAGTAGACGTGTTCGGCGGCGTCGCCGCGTTATGCCAACCTATGGAGGCTGACCTCTATGGCTGCACTGACCCGTGCTGGTGGCCGGCACAAACCGCCGACACCATTAATACCAACCCGGATTGGACCGATGGCGCACCCTCCGCTCAAAGGGATTGGCGAGCTCTGCAAACGATATATCCAAAGCGATAGCGGCGAGCAGTCCAGATAAAGGGAGATTGGTAATGCGGGCATACGGAAAATTCACGGCCATGGCGGCAGTCGCCGTTATTGCGTCAGTGAGCCTTCTGGGGTGCGACAATGAGCTTGGCAAAAAAGAGTATTTAGTCACCGCCAATAAGCCCAACAACCTGCACTTAATCGATACCGAAACTCATGAGGTTGCCAAAACGTTTCTTATCCCGGGTGATGGCGCACCGGGGACGGTTTCCGTTTCGCCTGATGGCCAAGTGGCGTATGTGATCACCAATCACATGGAAAGTCTCGTCGGTATAAATCTGGATTCTGGCGAAGAGGTGTTCCGAGCCGATGCGTCTTACGACAACATCCGTTCAAAACATATGTTCGCGATGACCGTTAGTCGTGACGGCAAGGAAATATATTCGTTCCAGACCCCTGTGCGAATTTTGCCCGGCGAATATCAGGTTTTGGATACTCAAATTGCGGTCTACAAGACCGACGCCGGGTTGGATGCAAAACCCGTGCGCGTATTTCCCGCGCCACGGCAGATCAGTGTTCTGGCGCCCTCGGTCGATGGCAAAACCATTTATGGACTCGGTCCATCAATTTTCGGCTTTAACGCTAAAACTGGCGAGATCGAGTCGTCTCATCCGTTGCGCGAATGGGGACGTCCTGATTACGGTGTGCCTGACATCTTGGCCGCTTGGCCAACTTTTGAAGTCTCCAATATTTTGACCGCGCCCTATTTTGTGCCACGTACAGACAAAGCCCCTGACGCGCCTGACGCAATGAAAACCGGATTGGTTTCTCTCAACCTTAAAACCGGGGAAGTCACTACAGAAGACTTCGAAAACACGTCGGTGTTGATATTTTCGACGGTCCAAAGTCCGATAAATCCGAACGAAGCCTATGGGGTCTATACCCAATTGACCAAGATTGATCAGAAAGCCCATGTTGTTTCTAATCGCATCGACATGGACCATACCTTCTATGCGATCAACGTGTCCCATGACGGCAAAACACTTTACATGGGTGGCACCATGGATGATGTCGTCGCTTACGATGCTGCAACTCTGGAGCCCAAATGGGCCGTCAAACTGCCCGGCGGTGGCGATCAGGGTCTCGCGTCCCTTAGGGTCGTCAGACGGTGACTTGTGGCTTCGGAAAATAGCGGACACTTTCACGAAGGCCAAAGTAACCCCTCTACCGAAGCAGTCGGCACAATTTCGTTTAAGTGGGTGTTTGAGTTCGTTCGCCCGCATGTACTTGCGCTGTCCGGCGTCGCCGCGCTTTCAATTGTGGCAACCGGCATTGGTCTCGCCCAGCCCTACCTGACAAAATTTTTAATCGACGATGGCTTGATCGCGCGCGACAGCCAAATGCTCGCCACATATTGCGGCCTATTGTTTGCCGCTGCAATTATGTCAACCGCACTCGGGGGAGCCAATCGTTGGTATTACTTAAAAGTGTCGGCGCGGGTTTTATTCGCCATCCGCGAAGCAGTGTATGAGCATATGCAACGGTTATCCCCGCGCTGGTATGCGCGCAAAAGTCGCGGCGATCTGATGGCCCGCATTGACGGAGATGTGGCCGAGGTTCAGCGCTTTGCGATTGACCCATTGCTTGCGCTTTCCAATAGCGCTATCGCGCTCGCCGGATCACTTGCGCTCATGATTTCTCTCAGCGGTGAATTGTCCCTGCTCGCCTTTGTATTGCTACCGCTGCAAGTCATTTACCTGCGTAAATTACGGCCGACAGTCGAACGGCGCACGCGGATTGTGCGCGAGCGCACTGGCGATATCACCGGGTTTTTCCTCGACCGACTGCAAACCATGAAGCTGATCCAATCTTCGGGGGCAGAGGATCGGGAGTTGGACAAATTGGGACAGCTCAATCAAACATACCTCAAGGATTTGCTCTCGCTTCAAATTACAAATTTCTTTGCCAGCGCTGGGCCGGGCCTCATGACCGCCTTGATGACCACGATTGTATTTCTCACCGGTGGGATGATGGTCATCTATGAGGCGATGTCGTTGGGCACCTTGATTGCGTTCTCGGCTTATCTCGCGCGCGCGACTGGACCCGTTAACACGCTTCTAGGCCTCTATGTCGGACTGCAACGGGCCCGTGTCAGTCTCGACCGGGTGCGCGAATTGATGGATGCCATTCCCGAAGTGTCGTCTCCTGCGACGCCAATCTCTCTTCCAAGAGAAGCGAACGGAACCGTCGAATTGAAAACAATCACGTTCGCCTTCACTGCTTCGGGAGCCAAGGTATTCGATGGCGCAACGCTTAATATACAGGGCGGCCACAAGATTGGGATCACCGGACCCTCCGGCGTAGGGAAAACCACTTTGATCGACTTACTTCTGCGTCACTATGACCCTGATCATGGGAGCCTTCATTTGGACGGCGTTAATTTGACCGACCTAGATCTCCTCGAGCTCAGAAGTCGGGTTGTCGTCGTCGCGCAAGACACGGTGATTGTCGCGGGCACAATCGCGGAAAACATCGCCTACGCCTGTCGTGAGGCCACTGACGAACAGATCGTCCAAGCAGCTAAGTCCGCTCAGATCGATAACGACATCCAGGCTTTCACCGATGGATACCAAACCATGCTTCAGACCGGCGGCGAAACCTTATCTGGTGGCCAAAAGCAACGACTAGCCATTGCCCGCGCCCTACTCCAGAACCCTTTGGTACTCATCCTTGATGAAGCTACGGCGTCGGTCGACGAAGATACCGCCGCCGAAATTACACGCTCGGTGGATGCTTTATTTGGTGATCGCACCCGCATTGTCATTAGCCATCACCCGGTAGCGCTTGCGGGCGCAGATCAAATAGTAGAGCTGGTCGACGGCGGATTTGTTCGCGCACGAATCGGGCAGCAAGGCCCTCAATGACTTTACTTGTCGGAATTTTGGATAGCGGACTTGATGATCAGTTGATCAACCGCGCGGCCGGCAGTGCGGCCTTTCAAATGGATGGCTCGTACAACGTCAAACAAGTGCCCGCTGTAAGCGTCCGAACGGGTCATGGCTCTCGTCTAGCCCGCGTTGTCCTGTCGTCGATCGATGAAATCGAATTCCTCAATGCCCAGGTTTTTACTGACTTGGGATCAAGCAGCCCGGTGGTGATCGCGACCGGCCTTGATTGGTTGATGGATGCTGGGGCCAAAATCATCAATATGAGTTTCGGGCTCAACGCCGACAGATCCGTATTGCGGGACGCCTGCGTCCGGGCGTTGGCTGCCGGCATCATACTTGTCGCGTCGTCACCACCACGCGGAAGCCCGGTCTATCCCGCCGCCTATGAAGGTGTGATATCGGTAACCGGTGATGCCCGGTGTGCGCCAGGTGAAACCTCCTTCCTAAATACGCCGACCGTTCAGTTCGGTGCTTGTGTCCATCCGCGTGGAGATCATCCAGGACAACCGGGTGTCAGCGGATCCAGCATCGCAGCGGCTCATTTGACGGGATCCATCGCCAAAATCCTCGGTTCTCAGCCGGAATTCTCTCCGGCCCTTGTCATTCAGTCCGTCGTCGAACAGTGCAGTTATCTCGGAGTTGAGCGGCGGACACAGTGAGTCCGTCCGGCCCCATTATGTGCTGTGCCCGCAGCCAATTGAGCGCCATCCCTTCTTTGACATCCACAGATTCTTGACCATCGATCAGATCTATTAGCGGCACCAAAGGCGTGCCTTCAATAAACCTCACGCCGCGGGGTTGATTGGCCGTAACAACGACTTCCCGGCGCTCAATAAAGCCGTTCTCGATAACGGCCGTTCTTTGGATACGGGGAACTTGACCTGCTGGCACAGCATGCGCGGGTACCTCGTCCGGCCAGTCACGTCGGGTCTGCCAATATGACAGATCTGACCAGCGTTGCTCGGATCGATAAAAATCCCGCCCCACCCGGGCGTGCCGCAGAAACGCCTCACGTGCGCGGGTTCGATAGAAGTCGCGCGCCAACTCCGCAACTCTGGGTCTTTGCAATATCGTATGCACCACGGGTGCCGCCGCCATCCCGGCGCCGACCGCTTCAAACATGCCATGCCCTGACAATGGGTCAATTCCAAACGCTGCATCACCCACCCGAATAACTCCCTCTGAAATTGGCTTCTCGTGCAAATAGGGGGTCGATTCGCGCACCAAAACTGGACTGATCGCACGAGCATTTTTGCCGAGGCACTGCTGAATTTCCGGAATTTGATCAATCAGCGCATCGAACAAAGGCGTCAAATTTGAGTGTCGCGCCCACGATCCTCGTGCGCCATCTACGATGATTTGCAAACTGCCGCCAGACTCGTCATCGCCCGCGAACCACGCCCACCCTTTGGGAAAACTCGCGATCCAGGTGCCCGCGTGCGAGATCGCACAGTTTTCGAAACGGCGGGACAACGCCAAACCAGGGCACCCACGCGTGGCGACCGCGCGCGACCGCGGGGCACGGCGTCCCCGGGCCTCAACCAGAAAATGACCGCGCATTTCACTGTACGCACCGCCAAGCCTGACAAACTGAACCCGGCATTCCTCAGCCGTAGACCGAACGTTTACTATTCGGCCTTCGGTGACGGCAACGCCACTTGCTTGAGCATCGGCCAGGAGGGCTGCGTCGAATTCGCGACGGCTAAGCAGCTGCTCCGTGTTGGCATCGCTTGTTGCACCATTCCAGCTCGCAGTGCGTGGCACAGGATCGCCCAGAAGGGCGACGGCACGCACGCATCCCGCATTCTTCAGACCCTCTAGCACACGGATTGAAAGTCCTTCGATTATGACAGATGTCCGATGTTGAGCGATCAAGTGAACTTGATACCCAAGCCGGCTTAAGTGAAGGGCAGACACGCATCCAGCAGGACCACCACCGAGGACAATAACATTTTCCATGTCCGTTTACGCTCGATCTTGTGTCGGCTACGTGCCGGAGGCCACTCCACGCTGAGCTGTCAAATGAAAGGCGAGCGCCAGAGACCCACCAAGAGTCATTGCGATTGCCATCGGCCAGGCCGAATCCACTATGAAAAGGCCGATCATGTAAGACATGGCTGCGCCCACCATCATTTGAAGGCAACCAGATAGTCCGGCTGCTGCGCCAGCACGGGAAGTATCAACGCTGACAACCCCGGCCAGGGAGTTGGGTGCGCTCATCCCGTTGCCCAACCCGACGCCCATCATCGGCAAGAATAAGGTTAAAGGGCTTAGCCATTGAAACAACAAAACCAGACTAAAACTAGCCCCCGCCAGGAGGGTAGTAAGCGTTCCCAGCGTGATCATGAGATTAATTCCCACTTTGGGCGACAGTTTACCCGCAATAAAGTTACCCACGATAAACATCGCAGCAACTCCGATAAAATAGCGCCCATAGTCGCTCGCCGATTGTCCCAATAACTCCATCATCACGTAGGGCGCACCGCCAACAAACGCGAAAAATGTTCCAACTGAAAATGCCCCTTGAAAGGCATAACCGCGAAATACTGGCATCCTCAGCAAATGAGCAAAACTTGCGAATGAGCTCGCGAAGCTAATGGCTTCACCGCCCATAGGCTTCATGGTTTCATGCAATATTCGCCAAGCCCCCGCAGTTACCAGAGCGCCCAAAGCCAATATCAAAGCAAAAATTGAGCGCCACCCCAACCACTCGTCCAGATAGCCCCCAACTAGGGGCGCCAGCATCGGCGCAACCACCATCCCCATGTTGACATACGCTAGCCGACTTGCCGTTTGTTCGCGATCAAACAGGTCGCGAACGATCGTGCGTCCCAATACTAATCCGGCACCTCCGCCCAAGGCTTGAATAACACGGCCAAAAACCAATACTTCGATCGATTGAGCGACCAAGCAAATTACTGTTCCGATGAGGAACAGAAATAGCCCGACGAACAGCATCGGACGCCGTCCAAAAATGTCGGATAACGGGCCATAAATTAACTGGGCGATTGCAAGCCCCACCAAAAACAAAGTCAATACGAGCTGGATGGTTTCGTAATCGGTATCGAAAACGCCGACCAAATCCGGCATTGACGGCAGAAAAATGTTCAGAGTCAGAGGTCCGAGCGCAATAATCGCGGTCACGGCCACCATGAAGATCAGAGGAACTTTTGGCGCCGCACTGGTCATACGCAGAAACGCGCTCCCTACAGGTTACTGGATTGCGGGTTTACGGCGCCCGCTGAGCCGACGTGCAAACGAACAATTATTCTGCGGCTTGCCGATTCTGTTGAATCAGTTTCCAGATGACATTGGGACGCAGGGGCAGTTCCGTGATTTCGACACCCAAGGGTTCAAGAGCATCAGTGACCGCATTGGACAATGCACCCGGGACCGGTCCCGGAACACCTTCACCGATACCACGGCTGCCCAAGGGCGTATAGGGACAGGGGGTCGGCGCATGGGTGACTTCAACATGCGGCACGTCAGCCGCCGTCGCCAATTTGTAGTTTTCCAGTGTGCTGGTCAATTGCTGACCTGTGTCATCGTAGACAAATTCCTCAAAAATGCAGTTTGAGATGCCTTGAACGACACCACCGGTAATTTGACCATCGACAATCTGCGGGTTTATCACCCGGCCCATATCTTCCGATGTCATATAGCGCTTAATCTCGAATTGTCCTGTCGTTGCATCAACTTCAACAATCGCTGCATGCGCGGCAAAACAGATCATTGGCATCGCCGCTTCAAAATAAGCCGTGTGCTCAAGACCGGCTTCCTCACCCTCGGGCAAATCCAGTGGTGTCATAACAATACGATAGGCAAGTTCAGCGAAAGTAGTTCGAATGTTTGTGTCTTTCCGATAAATAATTTCGCCATCGATGAAATCGAAATCTTCCGGTTTGGCACTCACCGAAAAATCATGCGCCGCAATCCGGCTCATCTTTTCCTTGATGTGACGGCACGCTTGGGCCACCGCACTCAATTTGTAGGAACCTGCGCGCGCGCCAATGGTGCCGCAGCCAAACGGCGTGTTATCCGTATCGCCTTGGCTGTGTTTCACATCGTCCGGAGAAATTCCCATCTCGTGCGCAACCACCTGAGCGACCGTGGTTTCATGGCCCTGCCCTTGCGAGCAATCGCCGTCGCACACTTGAACTTTTCCCCTCGGATCGACTCGCACCATCGCCGCGCCATAACCGGGTTGATTTTCCATTTGAACCAAAACTTCGGACGCCATCCCCGACGCTTCCGCGCCTAGCCCGAAACCAATGCCCAAATAACGACCCTGCTTTCGCGCCTCTTCTTGCTCCCGGCGAAAACCGGTGAGGTCAATTTTTTCAACCAGATTGTCCAATACCTTTATAAAATTGCCGCTGTCGTAGTTAAAGCCGGTGGCCGTGGTGTACGGAAATTCGGTGACTAAGTTCATACGTTGGACCGCCGTCGGCTCCAGACCGAGCTCGCGCGCCACTGTGTGCATTGCGCGCTCCATGGCAAATCGCGCAGGATAAGATCCGAACGACCGCGCCGGCGACAACACTGCCTTATTGGTAAAGGCCACTTTCAACTTTATGTCGCAATTGGGAATGTCATAGCCGCTGGGCAACAGCACCGCGCCCAAAAACGGCATCAGGTAACCCCAATAAACCCCTTCACAGCCATCGCCGCCATCGGCGATTATGCGATCGCGCAATGCCAAGATGCGGCCATCCGAGCGGGCGGCAATTTCCAGATCATGTATTTGATCCCGCTCCTGGCTGATCGACATGAGATGTTCTTCACGGCTTTCGATCCAGCGTACTGGCCGGCCAAGTTTTCTCGCCATGTGGCAAATCAATATGGGTTCGCGATAGAACGGCGCTTTGGTGCCGAAGGCGCCTCCTTGGTCGCGCGGCGCCATAACGCGCACTTGCTCAGCCGGAATACTGAGAATGTCGGATAGCGCAAGCCGATCAATGTGCGGGCGCTGTGTCGTAATCCAGGCACTAAGTCCTTCGGCATGATCCCAATCGGCGACCACCCCCCGCGGCTCCATGGGCGTGACCCCGCAACGGTGACAACGGTACCGACGTTTAACCACCAAGTCGGCTTCTTCGAATATTTTTGCCACGCGGACGTCGTTGGCCTCTTGATCGGCAATTTCCTCGCCACCGGTAAGCGATGATTCGTATTGAATATTATCGTCAAACTGTTCGTGCACGCGGGTGGCGTCGGGGGCCAGTGCCGCTTCCATGTCTCCCACATAGGGCAGCATTTCATAGTCCACCATGACAAGTTCAGCGGCGTCTTCGGCTACGTATTTATCCCTGGCGACAATTGCCGCGACTGGTTCCCCATGAAATTTGACTTTGCCGATGGCCAAGGGGCCGAAAGTGGGGTGATTGGCCGGAATGTTGGGCACCACGATCGGCTGGGGCATGAGCAAAATTTCTTCCGCCAATTGCTTGCCCGCGATTACAGCGACAACGCCCTTGAGCTCTTCGGCTGCTGACGTGTCAATGTTTACTATTTTTGCGTGGGCATGCAGGCTGCGGACAAACACCAAATGAAGCATGCCGGGCAGTTGAATGTCGCCGATGAAATTGCCTTTGCCCGTGGTCAAACGATAATCTTCCTTACGCTTTAGCTTGCGTCCCAGCCACCCTTTGCCCGCCTCGGTATCGGTCATGCCATTTTCTCCGCCGCGCTTTTAATCGCTGTAACAATATTTACGTAGCCCGTGCATCGGCACAGATTTCCAATCAAAGCTTCGCGTATTTCATCTTCCGACGGATCTGGATTTTCCTTCAAAAACTCTTCCGCATTCATCAAAATTCCGGGGGTGCAATAGCCGCACTGAAGGGCGTGGTGCTCGTTAAACTCTTCCTGCAGGGGATGCAATTTGCCGTCCTGCGCCAATCCTTCGACCGTGGCCACCTCATGGCCATCTGCTTGGACAGCGAGCATCAGGCATGATTTAACCGCTTCGCTGTCGATCTGTATGGTGCAGGCGCCACATACACCCTCATACGTACACCCGACATGTGTGCCAGTGAGGCCGGCCACGTCGCGAATAAAATCCACCAGTAACAAGCGCACCGGAATGTGTTCTTGATACTCTTCACCATTAATGGTGATGGTTACATCTTTGTACATCTAACTTAAATTTCCCCCAGTTACCGCACTAACTCCCGGTTTCCGCGCGATTGAACGCCGTGGCTGTTACTTCCTTGCCCAATTCCCGCATGAGCAAGCGGCGATAGTCTTCGTCAGCCCACATGTCAGCTTGAACTTCTAGTTCTGCGGCCGCCGCCTCGAACGCTTCACCGATTTTGCTGGTTTCGTCTGCCCTTGCACCAATCAAAACTTGCTCCGCTGCCGCCGATCGGCAGGGCCCATCACCTAAGCCACTGAAGGCAACGCGCGCCCGCAGGCAAATACCGGCCGCATCGGTCTGCACCAACACGGCGACCCCGACCACCGGCAAGGCGTCCGCCACCAATCCCCACTTTTTGTAGGCGCTCCCCGTATTTGGTTCGGGTGTCGGCAAAGTCACCGCCACCAAGATCTCATTGTCTTCACGCGCAGTCTCCAAGGGTGATCCCAGAAAATCATCCGCAACCAAAGTTCTTTTCGCACCCGTGCGCGAGACCAGTTCGACGCTTGCGCCTATGCCCAGACAAGCCGCTGGCGTGCACGCGGCAATGTAATTCCAACAAAGACTGCCACCAATTGTTCCGCGATTGCGGACTTGCCGGTCACCAACATGGGCCGCCGCGTCAACAAGGGCTCCATAGGCGCCACGTAGTTTGTCGGCATTGGCCATCTCACGGTAGCGGGTCATGGCGCCAATGCGCAGACCCGTATCATCACTGGAAATGCCCTTAATTTCAGATACATCCTGCAAATCGACCAGGCAGGATGGTGACACCAGTCGCGACTTTATGGCTTGCATCAAACTCATGCCGCCGGCAATAAACATCGCGTCTTCGCCCCCGTCGACGATGGCTGCAATTGCTTCATCGACAGATTTTGGCCGAACGTAGTTATCAATGACGGAGGGGTACATGGGAGTTTCCCGAAATGGTAATTATCTTGAGGCCATCATTATCCTATTCGAGGATCGCATAAAGCAAGGGCCTGTGCCCTATTCTGATCAATGAATTTGTGTTTTATTCGATCCTCCAGAATATCGTCACTCGGGCACCCCTTGAACCGAGTAAGAGATTGCATGCGAGAGTAAAATGAGATGACCGTAGACACTGTCCTTCCGAATACTCAAATCCCGAGTTACGAACTGTCTACCGATCAGATAGAAATTCGCGATCAGGCGCTCAAATTTTTCATGTCTGAATTCCACCCCTTGCAAGAGCGGATGGATAACGAGGACTGGTGGCCCGAGCATGCCATCCCGAAGTTGGGAGAAATGGGTTACTTGGGTCAAACAGTTGGCGAAGAATACGGCGGCGCGGGTCTCGATTACTTGACGTCAAGTGTCATAGCGGAAGTCATGACTTACGCCAATCCGGCCATTGCCTTCAGTTGGCTTGGTCATGACAACCTGTGCCTCAACAATATTTATCGCAGCGGCAATGAAGATCAACGCAATCGTTATGTCCCAAAAATGTGTTCGGGCGAGTGGATTGGCGCATTGGGAATGACTGAGCCGGGAGCGGGATCGGATGCATTGGGGTCCATGCGAACGCGGGCGCGGCGTGAGGGCGATCATTACGTCTTGAACGGTACCAAGATATTCATCACCAATGGACCGATCGCCGACGTGCTTTTGGTCTACGCCAAAACCGATATGGAAAAAGGCACGCGGGGTATCTCCGCCTTTATCGTTGAAAAGGGCTTCGAAGGTTTCCGGGTCGCGCAAAAACTGGACAAAATGGGATTTCGCGGCAGTCCCCTGGGCGAATTGGTGTTCGACGACTGCATAGTACCGGTCGAAAACCTGGTCGGTGAAGAAAATCAGGGAGCGCGCATTATGATGACGGGCCTCGACATCGAACGCGCGATGGCGGTTCCTTTTGCCATTGGCATTGGCCAACGGGCTCTCGACCTCGCGCTTGATTACGCTCAAACTAGAGAACAATTTGGCAAAACGATCTCAAACTTTCAGATGATTCAGTCGAAGCTTGCAGAAATGTATATTAGGCTGGAAGCCGCCCGCTCTTTTGCTTACCGGGCAATTAGGGCGTGTGATAATATGCCCCATGGTGAAACCGGCCGTGGTGATATCCACAAATTGACCGCCGCGGCCCTATTTCATTCGGCGGAAGCGGCAACGTTTATCGCCGATGAGGCCGTTCAAATCCACGGTGGGATGGGGTATATGCGGGAAACCGAGGTCAATCGCTTGTACCGTTGTACAAAGGTCCTCGAGATCGCCGCTGGCACACAAGAAGTTCGCAAAATGATTATTGCCGGTGAAATGCTGAAAGGCTAAAGACCCCGCAAAACCAACTTTTTAAGGTCACAAAGCTATGGAAGACGTTTACATCATTGGCGCCTCATCAACTCGTTTTCAGAAATGGCCGGAAAAATCGTACAAAGAACTGACCCGCGAAGCTTATCTGGCGGCCCTGGAAGATGCCGGGATGGCAGAGGGCGGCCCGATCCAAAGCGCATGGTTTGGTAATTGCGGCATGTGGACGGAGAAACAGGGCTCAATACGCGGCCAGGTATGCTTCACCCCCCTCGTCCGCGAAGGTTTGTTTCCCGAACGGGTCCCAATGATCAATGTAGAAAGCGGGTGCGCAACTGCCTCAATGGCGTTGAACGGCGCCTGGAAGGACATTGTCAGCGGCCAATCCAACATGGCCATCGCCATGGGTGTTGAAAAAACCTACTTCCCTGACGCGCCGGAAAACACGGCAGCCCTCTACAATGGCGGCATAGATCAGTTCAACCCGGAAGAATGGCAAGCTTATTATGCTGCTGCCGGCGACACTGCCGGCAAGCCTTTTGAACCCGGTTCGGACCGCACCATATTCATGGACACCTACGCCATGCAGGCATGCTTCCACATGAAAAAATATGGCACAACCCAGCGACAAATTGCCGCGAGCGCAGCAAAAAACCATCGCAACGGGGTGGATAACCCCAAAGCGCAATACAGTTTTAATCTAACCATCGACAAAGTATTGGAAGACCGGCCGGTCACCTATCCGCTCACCCGATCCATGTGCGCGCCTACCGGCGACGGCGCTGCTGCGGCCATCGTCTGCTCGGGAAGCTATTTGAAGACATTGCCCAGCGAAGTTCAGGAGCGTGCGGTAAAGATCGCGGCAACCACATTAAGCGGCGGCAAATACAGAACGTTGGACGAACCTGGTCTCAGCCGCACGGCTGCCGAAAAAGCATACAAAATGGCCGACTTGGCGCCTGATGATATGGATGTCGCCGAAGTGCACGACGCAACTTCGTTCTGCGAGATTTATCAGTGTGAAATGATGGGGTTCGCCGAAGAGGGCAAGGGCGGTCAGCTGGTTGAGAGCGGCGGCACTTCGAATGGCGGCAAGATACCCGTCAACATGTCGGGCGGCCTGGTCTCGAAAGGACATCCGGTGGGCGCAACCGGTCTTTCCATGATCGACGAGCTTACCACGCAATTGCGCGGCGAAGCCGGTGTACGACAAGTTGAAGGCGCACGCCGGGCTTTGGCCGAAAACGGGGGTGGGGTCATCGGATTTGACGAAGCCGCCTGCTCGGTGATTATTCTGGAAAAGACGACTTAGCTGACGAGAGGCCTCTCGTCACGTCGCATCAAACTCGACCGGTAGCGCCTTCACCCCGCGCAAAACGACCGAGTCCATAAATTTCAGGTCCTGTTCTGGTATCGCCAGATGCACATCTTTAAGTCGTTTTGACATCTCGCGGATGGCGATCTGACTTTCCAGTCGCGCCAGTGGTGCTCCCAAACAAAAGTGGATACCTTGACCAAACGTGAGGTGCCGGTTTCGTTTGCGCGTTATATCAACCGCATCTGGGTTGCTGAACCTTCGGTCGTCACGGTTACCGGAATTTACAAAGGCAAATATCCGCTCCCCTTCGTTGAGTTTCTTGCCACCCATTTCTACATCGCGGGCGACAATACGTACTTGCGAACCGCTGGGCCCGTCGTACCGCAGCAGTTCTTCGATCGCGCTAGTGACCAGATCTGGCTGCCGATTGAGCAATTCCATCTGATCCCGGTGTTTCATCAACGCCAGCATGCCGTTGCCCATGAGGTTTGTGGTGGTTTCGTGGCCGGCAAATAGCAGTAGAATGCAGTTGCTGATCAGTTCATCTTCACTCAATTTATCGCCGTCGTCCCCCGCCTCCAACATACCGGTGGTCAAATCGTCCTGGGGAGACTTTCGCCGTTCCTCAATCATCGACCGAAAATATCCTGCCATATCGTGGGTGGCGGCTTCGGCCTTGGCGTACTTATCTTCGGCTGATTGTGCACTACCGATAAACAACGCGATGTCATCGGACCAACGTTTGATTTGATCCAATTCCGAACGCGGGACGCCCAATAAATCCATCATCACGGTCGCCGGCAGTGGATAGGCCAAGTCGGTAATGATATCCATTCGGCCAGTTTCCGACACACGGTCAATCATCCCTGTCACCAGATCTTCGATCGACAGGCGCATTTTCTCAACGATGCGTGGGGTGAACGGTTGATTCATTAAATTGCGCAAGTGCGTGTGCTCGGGGGGGTCTTTAAATACGGCCCACTTTCCCAAATAATGAATGAGGCTCTGAATTTTATTCCGCTCCTCGCCGGTGACCCGCTTAAAAAAAGGAGTCATCCGGTCGGAAGACATATCGTCCCCCACCAAAACTTCGCGCACGTCGTCATAACGGGTCAGCACCCAACCGCGCAGGTTTTGGGACCAATGAACTGGATCTTCATCCCGCAAACGCTTGAAAGTGGGAAAAGGGTTCGCCAAAAACCCAGGATCACGATGGTTGACGTCTAAACTCATGTCTTGCTCGGCGGCCATTTCAGCCCTCATATTGAAAATTTGGACGTATCCTAACCCAAACGCCTGCGGGCAAACAGCCGCAGACAATCATTGACATTTAAGTTCGATATTACGAACATATATTTGTAATGTCGAATTCAAACGTAAAAGCCGCGCGCCGGACCCTCGACTTGCTGGAAGTATTCAGCTCCCGAAGAGAACCCATGTCCCTCACCGAACTGGCGACCGAAATTGGCGCCCCAAAAACCAGCTGTTTTGAGCTTCTTCAGACCTTAAAGGCACGCGGGTACTTGTATGCTTTAGGCCCCCGGCGCGGATACTATCCAACCCGGCGTTTTCTCGACCATGCGCAAGTCATAACCGAGAGCGACCCGGTGTTAAAACGTCTGGGATCAGCGCTCAAAAATCTGCGCGATGCAACCGGCGAAACGGTCATTCTGGGCAAGCAACAGGGTAATGAAGTTGTCTATCTTCAGGTGATTGAGGGCCGTCAAAGCATTCGCTACTCGGCCCAGGCTGGCGACCAAAAACCCCTTCATTCCAGCGCCATCGGAAAAGCATTTTTGGCTCAATTGAATGAAAGTGATCTCGACAATTTGCTCGCATCCCTGCCACTCAAGCAAATCACCTCGAAGACGTTCACCAACCATGCTCGCCTTCAAGCCGACCTCGAGAGGGGCCGAAAACTGGGGTATTTTGTGACCCGGGGAGAAAACGTTGCAGACGTGACAGCCGTTGCAACGACCTTGTATATTCATAGCGAGCCTTTTGGTGTTGCCGTCGCAGGACCGAGCGGACGTATGGATGCCGGTTTGGACACCGTATCCGCCAAACTGTTATCCCTAAAAGCGTCTGAGGAGAAAGCGCAGTGAGTAGCCACGACATCGTCGTATCGGTCGAAAATGACATCATCTTGCGGGTGACCGTCAACCGGTCTGAGAAGCGAAACGCTTTAAGCCGCAAAATTCTCAAATCGCTCGGCGAAATATTTGACGACTATTCGAGCCATGAAAATTTGCGGGTTGCTGTTTTGACCGGCGCGGGCGACAAAAGCTTTGCGGCAGGGGGTGATTTGAAGGATTTGAGTGTCTTACGCACACGGGAAGAGGCACGCGGTTTGGCGGATTTAGCCAAGAAGGCGCTTAACTCGGTGCGCAATTTTCCGGTGCCGGTGATCGCCGCACTGAATGGCAGTGCTATGGGCGGCGGCGCCGAATTGGCGATGGCGTGTGACTTTCGGGTTTCCACCAGGCACGCCCGCATTGGATTTGTGCAAGGGCGTCTCAATATTTCGACGGCATGGGGTGGCGGCGTAGACCTCATGAAATTGGTCGGTCCCAGCAAAGCCCTCGACCTGTTGTGCCGCAGCAGTATGCTTACCGCTGACGCTGCGTTGGCGATCGGGCTTATCGACCGGATTGCCGACGAGGACGAAGAGCTCGGTCATTGCGTAACCAATTTTCTGCAACCCTACCTACTGCAGGTGCCGCAAGTTTTGCGCGCGTTCAAGTCACTAACTATCGGCGCACGCCGCGGGTTACAACGAGCCGATTTGGACGAAACTGAAACCGAGCAATTTGTCGGCACCTGGGTCCACGACGATCATTGGGCCGCAGCCGACAACGTACTCAGCAAGGGAAAATAGGTGATGACACCGCCCAGCAAAGCAGCTTCCACTAGTTCTGCGGCTACGAAAGAACTCCGGCGCACACCTTCAGGCATTGAAATTCCGCTGATCGCGACCCCGAACATGCGGCAGGGCACTCTGGAAACTCCAGGAGAGGCGCCCTTTACCCGTGGTATTTTTCCCGACGGGTACCGGGGACGCATGTGGACCATGCGCCAGTATTCGGGATTTGGGACCGCCGAAGAATCGAACGAACGCTACCAATTTCTGATGGAACAAGGTCAAACCGGTTTGTCGGTCGCCCTCGACTTGCCGACACAATGCGGCTACGACCCAACCGACCCCATGGCGTCGGCAGAGGTCGGCAAAGTCGGGGTATCGCTTTCTAACCTGCGCGAGTTCGAGATACTGTTCAACAACATCGAACTGGACCGGGTATCCACGTCATTTACCATCAACGGCACGGCAGCAATCGTCTATGCCATGTACGTGGCCGCCGCCGATAAGGCGGGCATTCCGCGCGATAAACTAACCGGCACAATCCAAAACGACATCCTCAAGGAATATGTCGCGCGGGGCACCTGGATTTTCCCGGTTCGGCCCTCGATGCGCCTCATCGCCGACAGTGTTTTGTTCGCCAACAAAGAAACGCCGCGTTTCAATCCCATCTCCATCGCCGGCGCCCATGTGCGTGACGCGGGTTGCAATGCGGCTGAAGAAATGGGCTACACCCTGGCCAACGGCGTCGCCTATGTGGAAGAACTTTTGCGGCGCGGTGGCGACGTCAACAAGTTCGCCAAACGGCTAAGTTTTTTCTTCTATGTCCACATGGATTTCTTTGAAGAAATATCAAAGTTCCGCGCGGCGCGCCGTGTATGGGCCAACATTATGAAAGATAAGTTTGGCGCCACAGACCCCAAGGCCCTGATGTTCCGGTTTGGCGTCGTGTGTGGCGGATCGTCGCTCACCGCCGCGCAACCGCTGAACAATGTGGTCCGGGTAGGCATCGAAAATATGGCGGCGGTTCTGGGTGGCGCTCAATCCATCTTCACCTGCGCGTTTGACGAAGCTTTTCAGATCCCGACTGAACAAAGTGCCGAGCTCGCCCTGCGCACACAACAAATCGTGGCGCATGAAAGCGGCATCGCCGACTCGGTCGACCCCTTGGGTGGCAGTTATTTTGTCGAGCACATGACCGACCAGATGGAAGCGGAAATCCTCAAAGTCATGGCGGATATCGACGAATATGGAGGCGTCGAAAAAGCGATTGAGGAAGGCTACATCCAAATGAAGATCGCCCAACGTGCCCGCGAGCGAAAAGAAAAAGTCGATAACGGGGAACGAATTGTCGTTGGCGTAAACAAGTATCAGCGGGACGAAACTGACCAGGGGTTTGGCGAAGTGTTTGAATTGGACCCTTCCGCGCGTGACCGAATACTCGATAAGTATCAAATGGTTATGGATACCCGTGACAATACGGAAGCGCAGAAACTTCTGCAACGGCTGGGCACCGCCGCCGCCGCCGAGGGGGAAAATCTTTTGCCGTATATTGTCGATTGTTGTCATGGCTATGTGACGGTTGGGGAAATGGTCGGTGAGCTAAAAAGTCACTGGGGTGAATTTCAAGAACCGGTTCGCCTGACATAGGGGAGAAACATGACGTGTCGCTAAAAGGAAAACGAATATTGATCGCAAAGCCCGGTTTGGACGGTCACGACGTGGGCGCAAAGATCATTGCCCTCGCCTTGCGGGACGCAGGTGCGGACGTCATCTACACTGGTCTCAGAAAATCACCTGAATACATTGCGCGCATAGCGGTCGATGAAGATGTGGACGCGGTGGGACTAAGTATCCTCTCAGGTTCTCACAATGAATTGGTCGCGGAAACCATAAAACTGCTCCGCGAGATGGATGCAGATGATGTCAAAATTTTTGTCGGGGGCACCGTTTCCGGCGACGACGTGCAAAAACTTAAAGTCGCTGGTGTGGCCGGTGTATTCACCAGCGAAATGAAAATCGAAGATACCCTAGCTGAACTTTCCGACGTTCTAGGCTGATCTGTTGCCGGGTGGATCTTCGCGCCGCCTTGCCGTTTGGATGCTGGCGGCTCTCGCCACTGCAATTGCCGCCTTCATTGTTTACCTCATGATCCGATTTCCTGAGGCCTTATCGGATCGGGATTCTAAAATTGGCCTCACCCATCAACTGTTGTGGCTTCTTTTATTGGTCAGCAGTTTTGCCGTTCGCTGGCGTACTTCACCTGGCGAAACCTTGCGCAACATTGCCATTTGGGTTGCCGTTGCCGCGACCATCGGCGCTGGTTACAGTTTCCGCCATGAATTTGAAGCGGTTGGCAACCGCATGATGTTCGAACTTGTGCCTCATCGCGGTCAAGTGGCGAATAATCGCATTACTTTTCGCGCGCGAACTAGTGGACATTTTGTTGTCGAGGCGCTTGTTGACGGCACAGCTCTCAGGTTTCTCGTTGACACCGGTGCAACCGACGTGGTTCTCAGCCCCTCAGACGCTCAACTCTTGGGCTTTGATCTGAAGTCGCTCAAGTTTACGCGCGTTTACCACACGGCAAATGGAACAGTGCGAGGCGCACCTGTGCGTCTGCGGCAGATTACGTTAGGACCGATCGCAATGCGCGACGTCCGCGCATCCGTCAACGAAGCACCCATGACTTCTTCGCTGCTGGGCATGAGTTTTCTGAGCAGACTGTCCAGTTACAAGGTCAGTAAAGATACTCTCACCCTTACCCCTTAAGCTATTGATGTGACCTCTTTCTGCGACACATAATGCGATTACCATGGGAGATCCGGTAGTAAATCAAAATGTAAGCGCCGTTGAAGGTGAAAATGTGCGTGCGTTCGACCTCAACAATCTGTCTCCGGCGTTCCTGGACGACCCCTTCCCGACATACCATTTGCTGCGCCGGCTTGACCCGGTCCATCGCAATCCGGACAACTCCTATTTTCTCACGCGCTACGACGATGTGGCGGCAATCTATCGGGACCCGCGATTTAGTTCGGACAAACAAGCCGCGTTCAAGCCAAAGTTCGGCGACGGAGCCCTCTTTGGCCATCACACAACCAGCCTCGTGTTCCGGGATCCGCCGGATCACACGCGTTTGCGCAAACTTATCGCGCCCGCGTTCATGCCCCGCCCGTTGGCGGCGTTGGCACCCAAAATCGATAGCGTGGTAGATCAGTTGCTTGATCATGCCGAAGAGATGGGCGAAATGGACTTGATCACTGATTTGGCCGGGGCGTTGCCGATCGAAGTTGTGGGTGACATGCTGGGGGTGCCGCTCGAGGACAGAGGTCCCTTGCGCGGCTGGTCTCTTGCGATATTGGGGGCGTTGGAGCCCAATATTTCGCCGGAGACTCTGGCGATTGGCAACCGGGCGGTCGAGGAATTTACGGAATATTTGCGCAGCTTAATTGCCCACCGACGACAGCACCCTAATGACGATCCGAGCGATATTTTGGGTGATCTCATTGCCGCATTGGACGGCGATGACAAAATCAGCGAATACGAACTGCTGCAAAACTGCATTTTCTTGCTGAACGCGGGGCACGAAACGACGACCAACCTGGTCGGCAATGGCATCGCCTGTTTGCTTGAGAATCCGGGCGAAATGCAACGATTGCGCGAAGAACCCACCCTCATTAAAACAGCCGTTGAAGAATTTCTGCGCTTTGAGAGCTCAAACCAAATTGGCAATCGAGTGACCCTTGATACCGCGACCATCGGTGATGTTGAAATACCCCTGGGTACGCAAGTGGCGTTATCCATTGGTGGCGCCAACCGGGATCCTGCACAATTTCCCGATCCGGATCGGCTCGATATTGGCCGCACACCAAACCGCCATCTCGCCTTTGCTGGCGGCATTCATGCCTGTGCCGGCATGACCCTTGCCCGCATGGAAGGGCAATCCGCCATCAATCGCCTGCTCGCGCGCTTTCCCAACTTGCGCCGTGACGGTGACTTTGTTCGCGGCGGCCGTGCCCGGTTCCGGGGCTACGCTTCCTTTCCAGTCGCCCTGTAAAGTCTGCCGCGAACACTCAGGAAATTGTTGGTCAGACCGGCGCCATCCGCTACCTTGTGCCGCTGACAGGGAGGTGGCATCGGCAAGGAGGCGTTTCGTGCCTGTTTCATGCCCAATAGAGGGCGCCACCAAGGGAGGACTAGCATGAAATTCGGCGCAATGGTCGCGACCAAAATTGACAACTGGCAATTGCTCAAAGAAGCGGAGGACCTGGGCTACGACCACGCTTGGGTGCCCGATTCTCAAATGATCTGGTCTGACTGCTACGCGACGCTGGCATTGCTTGCCGAGCATACGTCACGCATCAAAATCGGCACTGGAGTTGCGATTACCGGCACGCGCGCGGCGCCCGTAACCGCGCACTCAATCGCCACCATCAATCGCTTGGCGCCGGGGAGGACGTTTCTCGGTATTGGCACCGGCCACACCGCCATGCGGGTGATGGGCATGAACCCCACAAAACCGAAGGCATTTCGCGAATATTTGCGAGTGGTACGCGCGTTGCTGGCGGGCGAAGAAGTTGAATACACCCTGGATGGGCAAACCCAGGCGATCAAGTTCCTCCATCTCGACCGCAATTTCATCGATATCGCGCATGAAATACCCATTTACGTGGCAGCAAACGGGCCAACCGCGCTCAAATCAGCCGGCGCCTACGGGGATGGTCGGATCTCGGCCCTCAGCGAACCCGCCGATATGACCGCCGCGAGCTTGGATCAGGTAAAAGTTGGCGCTGACGAAATTGGGCGCGAATTTCCCTCTGATTTTCATACGGCCGCCCTAACCACGGCGACTGTCCTAAAACCTGGCGAGACTCTCAAGACCGATCGGATCATTGACGAATGTGGCTCTCAAGTGATGGCCGCATTTCACTATGTGTACGAAGTATTCAAGTTGACCCAGGACGAAAGCATCGTACCGCCTTCAATCGAAAACGATTGGGAAGCTTATTGCCAACGAGTAGCCCAAATGGAAACACCGGAAGAAAAACGCTATTTGGAACTACACGAAGGTCATTGCTCTTATCTCGTGCCGGAAGAGCGGCGGTTTGTCACGCCGGACGCGATTAGAACTTTCTGCCTGGCTGGAGAACCCGATGAAATCATTGATGAATTGCGCGAGCGGGAGAGATCCGGCCTGAAGGAAATAACACTACTGCCACCCATGGACTACGCACGCAATGTGCTGCGCGATTTCTCGGAATTGGTCATGGCAAAGTACTAAGTCCGGCAATCAACATTGGGAGCAAACCTTGGTAAAACCCTTTTTCGACACCGACAAATATACCCGCGAGCCGGCGTCCCCCACGGTGATTGCCTTTCATAAAGCGATCAAAGATCTGGTGCGCAGCCACATGGAAGCGGGCGGTAATTGGAACGCCTTTGTCTTTGGCGAGCAGGAAAACGTGGTCAACGCCGATGCCCTTCAAGCCATCGAAGATGCGTTTCTGAAAACCGGCTATCGGTATCAAGGCTCGGCAATGATTTCGATTGAGGAGGAGCCAGAAAAATACCAAATTTTGGCGACCGCCACCAACTCGGAAATTAAATTGCCGCCCCCGGATGCGAACGGCCGCATCTTGTGCGGCACCGGCGACAATGTGGTCCAGTTTTCTGAAAATACCGTCGGGACAGCGCTATATGTGCGCACGAGCGAGCAGGTTCTTTCGCTGCTGGAAGACGGCGTGCCCGACAACACCATTGCCATCATTGACGACAGTGGTGGCACCTTGACTGCGCCCGTACTTGAGTACTTCAAAGGAGTTGTATGCATGGGCGGCACGGTGCGCTCTCATTTGGGTATCCTGTGCCGGGAATACGGCATTCCATGTCTCATGAACTCTGGTGTTGCCGGCATCGAGGACGGCGACGCGGTCGAGATGGAAACCTCCGCCGCCGCCAAAACTGCCGAGGCCTATCAGAAAAATATTGAGATGACCGCAAACATCTGGAAACAATGCTGACGAAAGGCTAATTGCCCCGTGACCCTTCCCATTACTTACGCCCAATTATTGGAGACCAACAATCTGGTTCAGGCGTGCAACGACGAATCCTATTGGCTGTGCGTCACCCGCACGGTACAAGAATCGAAGTTGTTCCCCGTACCCGCCTATATGTTGCTGTCCTACCTGATGGTCTACTACCGGTATCCTGAGCTGCTGCGCAAAATCGAAACCAGCATGCGGGCTGAAGACATCGGCGACCGGTCACGCAACATGGGAATCAAAACCCAAGCGTCCCATATTGCCTGGTGCATGCCCGGATTTTACCTTCTTGCGCGCGAATATCTGATCAGCATGGGCCTTATCCGTCCTCAAGACGGGGTCGAAGACTTGGTTTACCTGATGGATTTTTGGAAGCGGCATCAACTGTCGTGGCATCGGAACGATGGTCACATCTCCAATAAGGAGTTCGGCCACCGGAGCCAAATCCTGCCTGAACGCCTGCTTCAAATTTTTGAAGCTGATTTATTCGAATGCCGTCAGGGCGATAGCCTCCACGAAGCAGCGATGAAGTTCACGGCAACCGTCTCCCAGTATATTTTTCTCATTCACTGCGAAAGTCGAATCGGCCTCGCCAACACCGGGCCGTACAAGTTTGGTGACAACCGGGAGCTATTGGTCCGTGATTTTATGGACCTCTCCGAGGGCGACTATCCATGGATGGACGGGGTTGCAACCGACGTCCCCTACAACAATTTGACCATTCCCATGGTGGTCGAGGATTGCCATTTCTATTTGGTGGATGACTGGGCGAGCTTTGAATCCGAGCCCGAATTCAAAGCCGAGAAAGTCGTGAGCGTTGGCCTCTACACGTCGGACACGTTGAGTGAAGGCTACATGCCGGTCGGCATGGATAGCGCGGAAGAACTCGCCAAAACTTTCGTCGATCTGAACGAGACCGTCAAAGAAGCCAGCGCCAAGCTGTGGAAGCGAATTGCCGGCTGGTCCCGGGAAGAGATGATGGACGCGGGCGCCCTCACCTATTTTTCGGTGATAAAGGACTTAGCCCACGTTGCCGGGGTTTATGAGTTCGATGATTGGATGACCATCGATGCGCGTGCCGAACGCTTCCGGCCTATATTGAATGATGAGTATGGCCGTGATTGCCTGGGTGAACTGCTCGGCTCGATGACCAACCCCAATCAACAGATAAATGAATATTCAATGATGCAGCATTCCAATTTGCCGCAGCGTATGTTCTCCCACGTTCCCTATTCGATATTAGCGGACGGCGACTTCACCGCCACTTGCGGTAGAACGCAGGCAGGTACCAGTCACATGAGCGCCAAAACCGGTAAGTACCGAACGACACGGGGCTTGCTTGACTTGGACGACTACAATCGGCTTGCGCGCGATTTCACACCCAAGGTGTGTTCTGACAAATTTCGTTTCCTCGACGAAAATTGGGTCAAATACAATTACGACACGCCGCTTGCCGACGAACTTTACAGGGCGGAGCAAGAATCATCTCGCAATCTGCAGGGCAAAGGCGCAGGTCTGAAGCGGGTTGACCTGCCACCTTCTCCCCCGCCAAGCGGCGATTTGCTCGCACTCCACGGATTAGCGATCAAAAAGATGAGCACAGCTGACGTGGTTGCAGACATTCTTGGACTCGAGGTCACAGATGTATCAACCGCACTGGAAGCCGCCGTCGCTGCTCAGCAAGTTGCTATCGTAAGAGACGCCTTTATGTTGAAGCCTGCGGGGCAAGCGGCGCTCGACGCAGCCTACCCAAAAATGTTCGCGGGTTTGCGGGCAAGCGAAGATTTCGTTGCTGCTTACGAGCGATTCGAAGTTGTAAATAACGATTTGAAGCAGTTGATTACCGACTGGCAAACCCTGGAAATTGCAGGCTCGAGGGTGCCCAATGATCACAGCAACAAAGACTACGATGACGGCATTATCGATCGCTTGGGTACCTTGCATGATCGTGCGGAAACTGTGCTGGATGTCTTAGCGTTGGCCGAAACCCGGCTCGGCCGCTACACCGACAAATTGCTGGTGGCGCTTGAGAAATCCGAAGATGGCGAAACAGATTTCGTGAGCGGGGCCCGGGTCGAGTCCTATCACACGGTTTGGTTTGAGTTACACGAAGATTTGCTGCGGATTTTGGGCCAAGAGCGGGACGAGTAGTTCGGAATGGAGTCGGCTGAGAACAAGAGGTCCGAGAACAAATGGGTAATGCGGCTCGACGGTGCGACCTTGCCCGACCGCGATCTGATCGGCGGTAAGGCGTGGAGCATAGCACGCCTGCGCAACCTGGGCTTGCCCACTTCACCCGCCGTTGCGGCTACCACCGAGGCATGCCGTGCCTTTATGAAAACTGGTGATCTCCCCGCTGGCCTGATGGACGAGCTTCGTGTCGGCATTGAAGAGATTGAACACGAGACCGGACGAAAGTTTGGTGGCACTGAACATCCCTTGCTGGTCGCGGTCAGATCGGGTGCGCCGATCAGCATGCCAGGCATGATGGACACAGTGCTCAATTTAGGCATGACAGATGCGGTCGAACTGGCACTGGCACAAGAAAGCGGCGATCCGGAATTTGCCGCCGACACCCGGCGTCGATTTCTCGAACTTTACGACACCATTGTGCTCAAAAATTCCGGTGCCGAGGTGCCGGAAACTGCCGACGCGCAGTTGGCAGGTGCCGTACGCGCCGTGTTTGAGTCGTGGAATTCCCGGCGCGCTAAACGTTATCGCAAACACAACGGCATCCCCGACGACCTTGGTACAGCGGTTACAATTCAGGCCATGGTGTTCGGAAACCTAGACGATCAGAGCGGCACTGGTGTTTTATTCAGCCGCAATCCCTTGACCGGCGACCCCGCACCCTACGGCGAATATCTCGCTTGTGCGCAAGGAGAAGACGTGGTGTCAGGCAAAGTGACGCCGCAGCCGCTTTCCGCCCTAGAGGCCGCCCAACCGGGCGCCCACAAAGAATTGTTGAAGGCGGCCGCCTTATTGGAGTGTGAAAGCGGCGACGTTCAGGATATCGAGTTCACCATCCAACAGGGCAAATTGTATTTGCTCCAATCGCGGTCGGCCAAAAGATCGCCCTCTGCGGCCGTTCGCTTTGCCATCGATTTCGTGCGCGAAGGAAAGATCGACAAAAGTGAAGCCTTGCGCCGGGTGACATCCGAACAAATACGCACTTTGCTTCGCCCGCGTCTTGAAGACGGAGCTGACAACCGCCCTAAGCCTGTCGCGGTAGGTGAAGCTGCTTGTCAGGGTGTTGGTGTTGGTGTTGTCGTGACCGCCGCGGACAGCGCCGAGGCCGAAGCCGCAAAGGGCCACAAAGTTATACTTGCCCGCCCCACCACCAGCCCCGAAGACGTGCATGGCATGCTGGTTGCCGAAGCCGTCATCACCGAACAAGGGGGGCCAACTTCCCATGCAGCGGTGGTCAGTCGGGCGTTGGGTTTACCCTGTGTGGTCGGATGCGGCGATGGTGCGTTGACCAACCTCGGTGGCCAGACTGTCACCGTGGATGGCGAAAAAGGGCACGTTTATGACGCGGTATTACCGGTAAAAGTGCCGGACGAAAGGGAAGAAGGCGGCCTCAGCGACCTCATTAATTGGGCTTCTGAGATTTCCCCCGTGGTGGTGTACAGCGCTTCTGACGCCCTACCTGAAAGTCTAGGTGATGCCGACATTGTTGATTTGGATCACTTGACCGATGGTGAAGACTCCGATCATATCGCTCGCTTACTTAATGGTGCGATTGCTGCCCGGGGCAGCATCCTGAATTCGGACGCAGGCGTGTCCGCCGCGATAAGATCCGGTGTCAAAACCATCATTGTCCGCCACACCCTACCGGCCCTCCTGGCCGCGTGCGCGAATACGGATACCATTACAGAAACTTGAGGATTGTGGCTTGGATCAAACAAAGAACAATATTCGTGCGCTAGTAAGATTGTTCGAGCAATCGGACTGGGATGAACTACGCGTTGAAACCAAAGACTTAAAGCTCGTAATTTCGAAAAATGCGAACGCACCTGGCCTGACGGTTTTAGAGAATGCACCACGCACACGATTGCCCAGTACCGCGGACGCCGAAATCACGGATGCGACTGAACCCGCCGCCAAAAGCGAACCGGCTGAAATTCCTGAAGGATTGGTGGCGGTGCGGGCACCCAATTTGGGCACCTTTTGGCGCGCCCCCAAACCTGGCGCCGCGCCCTATATCGAAGTTGGGCAAAAAGTAAATGCCGACACGATGGTGTGCTTGATCGAAGTGATGAAGTTGTTCACCCCAATAAATGCGGGAATTGCTGGCACCGTCGTCGAACTTGTCGCTGAGAACAGCGCCATGGTCGAATACGGCGATACCCTTGTCCTCATTGATCCCAGCACTTGATCTGGACGAGCACCTAATCTCATGAACCTCTCGCGTGTATTTGTCGCCAATCGGGGAGAAATCGCGGTGCGAGTGCTGCGCGCTTGTCGCAAGCTTGAGCTCTCTTCAGTAATTGGCGTGTCGGAGGCCGACCAGGAAAGCACCGGGGCAATGATGGCTGATCGTGCAATTGTTATAGGCCCAGCTCCCTCAAAGGACAGCTACCTCAAGCCAGACCTCATCGTTTCGGCAGCGGTAAACAGCGGTTGCGATGCGCTTCATCCTGGCTATGGTTTCTTGTCTGAACGCGGTGAACTGGCCGAAATGTGTGCCGAAAACGGGATCGCTTTCGTTGGCCCCACAGCCGATACCATTCGTAAAGTGGGCGATAAAATTTCTGCCAGGGAACTAGCCCGCGCGGCCGGAGTTCCCCTGGTTCCCGGATCCGGCGAAGTGTCCACTGTGGAGCAGGCCAAATCAGCGGCAAGCGACGTGGGTTATCCTATCGTACTGAAAGCGACCGCCGGCGGCGGCGGGCGTGGTATGGCAGTCGCCCGGGCGGACGAAGACATTGCGAGAACTTTCGACGCCGCGTCCTTAGAAGCCGAAGAAGCGTTCGGCGACGGCACTCTTTACGTGGAACGCTTTGTTGAGAACGCCCGCCATGTGGAAGTTCAGATATTGGGTGACGGCAAAGGCAACGTGCTTCATTTCGGCGACCGGGATTGTTCAGCCCAGCGGCGTTATCAAAAAGTCGTGGAAGAAGCCCCCGCAACTGCTGTGCCGGATGATATTCGCACGAACATGCGTGAAGCTGCCGTGCGCTTGGCCAAAAGTATCAATTACCGCAATGCGGGCACCGTCGAATTTCTCTACGATCAAAACCACAATGCGTTCTACTTCATCGAAGTGAATGCGCGCATCCAAGTCGAACATCCGGTCACCGAAGAGATTACCGGCGTTGATCTGGTGGTCGCGCAACTCAAAATCGCGGCCGGCGAACCCCTCGGGTTAACTCAAGACATGATCGCACTCAGCGGACACGCCATCGAATGCCGGATCAACGCCGAAATGCCGCTGCGGGACTTCGCGCCATCGCCTGGACGAATTACCGCCTGGTTGCCACCCGAGGGCGACGGCGTACGTGTCGATAGTCATTGCGAGCAGGGCTACACGGTTCCGCCCTATTATGACAGCATGATTGGGAAGCTGATCGTCCACGGCGCGACCCGCACGGAAGCCATATCGCGCATGCGTGGCGCGCTCGCCGATTTCCGCATCGATGGCATACATACCAATACCCACTTGCAAGCCTTTCTGGTGGGCCATCGGGATTTCAAAGACAATAAAATTAACACCAAATGGCTGGAGACAACTCTCCTGCCCGCGTATTCAAGCGTAATGGGAGATTAGATCGGAATGGCGGTAATTGAGTTTCTTGATGAGACCATGCGAGACGGGCAGCAAAGCCTGTGGGGCATGCGCATGCAGGCGGGCATGGCGCTGCCCATTACCCCCACCATCGACAAGGTTGGTTTTCGGGTCGTTGACCTCACCGGCAGCTCCATGTTCGAAGTGCTGATCCGCCATTGCCAGGAAAACCCCTGGGAGGGCCTCGATCTATTAGTCAGTTCCATGCCCAACAGCAAAATCCGTGCGGGTATGCGCAGTAACGCGGCAGTGACCTTTGGGGTGACCCCCGACGCTTTAATGGATGTGTGGATGCATCAGCTCTGCCGTCACGGCATCAAGAGCATGTGGATTTATGACGTCCTGTTCAACATCGACAAGACCTACCGATTGGCAAAGATCGCCAAGGAATATGATGTCGAAGTGGCGGGCGCGATCATGTTCACCATGAGCCCCGTGCACACCGACGCACACTACGCAGACAAGGCGCAGAAGCTCGCTGCATGCGCGGATATCGACACCCTGTTACTCTACGACACGGCTGGCGTTTTGGGCCCGGAGCGTTTGCGCACCCTGGTGCCGGCTCTCATTGAGCAGGCCAACGGTAAGCCGATCGAATTTCACTCGAACAATATACTGGGCGCGTCAGCCATTGCTTATCTGGAGGCGGTCAAGTTGGGCGTCACCATTTTGCATACTGCAAGTCGTCCCATGGCCAACGGCCCTTCGGTGCCATCGACCGAGATTATGGTGCGGAACATCGAATTGCTAGGACACAGCCATGGTCTAGATACGTCGTTGTTGCCGCCCATTGCCGAACATTTCGAAAAAGTTGCCTCAGCCGCCGGTTTCCCAACAGGCGTGCCCAATGAGTATGATTTGTTTTCAATCGAGCATCAGATCCCCGGCGGCATGGTCGGCACCTTTAAGGCCCAACTCGATCAGCACAAAATGCCGGAAAAACTGGACGAAGTGCTGGCAGAATCTGCCATCGTCCGGCGCGAACTGGGTTACCCTGGCATGGCGACCCCGTTTTCGCAATTGGTGGGCACGTTGGCGGTGCTGAACGTGGTGACCGGCAAGCGCTATACAGTCATCCCGGACGAGGTGATCCAATACGCCGCCGGATACTACGGTGACCCGGTTGCACCGATCGATCCGAACGTATTGGACATCATTATGGGCTCGGCTCGCGCCAAGGAAATTCTGACCTCTCCGCCAGCCCAGCCCAGTCTTGAGGACTTAAGAAAAGAGTTCGGCACCGGCGATGACGACGACGAGCTCATCTTGCGGGCTCTGGTTCCCGAAGCCGATCTGGATAAAATGCGCGCAGCCGGGCCAGTCAAACAAACTTATCCTATGCTGTCATCGCCAGAGCTTGAATACGCGCGCAAACTGATGGCCAGCACCAGCGCCAATTTTCTTGAAATCGAAACCACCGACCTGTCGCTGTCGTTGCGCCGAGGCCCAAACTCTTAGAGGGTGATTGCCCGGCCCCCTCAAGACCGCTAGGCTGGATGGGTAGGACGCCAACGGGAGGGAAATTATGGCGAATCCGAGCAAGACTCTGTTTTCCGGGTTGCGAATCCTCGACTTGACCCGGGCCGTCGCCGGACCCACATGCACGCGCATGTTCTCTGAGCTGGGGGCGGACGTGATTAAAGTGGAGGCTTTTCCGGAAGGTGATCTGACCCGTCAGGTATCCAAAATCAGAAACGAGCGAAGTCTGTACTTCGTTCAGCAAAATCTTGGCAAAAAAAGCCTATGCGTTGATCTGCGCAATCCGAAAGGTCTGCAATTGGTCAAGGATTTAGTGCCATTGGTCGATGTCGTGGTGCAAAACTTCAAGCCCGGGGTGATGGCGTCAATGGGGATGGCCTACGACGATCTGAAGGAGCTAAAGCAAGACATTATCTTGTGCTCGATATCGTCGCTCGGTCAGACCGGCTCACTTGCTGAAAAGCCCGGCTACGACATGATCGCCCAATCTTACGCGGGCGTAACATCGATGGTCGGTGACCCGGACGATGCACCTTGCTTTCCCCAATTGGCGATCGGCGACGTCAGCACCGGTGTCATGGGAGCTTTCTCAGTGCTCGCCGCCCTCTATCACCGGGACCGTACCGGCGAAGGTCAACACTTGGACGTGAGCATTCTCGACACTTACTACCATAGCCACGAAGCAAGCGTTCATCAGTACAGCGGCAGCAACGGTAAGATCGAACCCAACAGAACCGGTCGCCATATGAATTATTTGGCCCCAGCCGGCGTTTTTCGCGCCAATGGAGGCTATATCACGATCATGTCTTTCCTCCATCACTGGAAGGATTTATGCGCGGCAATGGACCGCCCCGAATTGGCAGAAGACGAAAGATTAGGAAACGATGAAGGCCGCCTCGAGAATTTGGATGAAGTCATTGAGTTGATCGAAAGCTGGCTCCAGAATTTTCCGGACCGGGATACCGCAATGGACAAACTTGACGAATTTGGTGTGCCGGCGGGCCCTGTCTTAACGATCGCCGAAACAGTCGCCCATCCTCACCTTCGAGAGCGAGGGACTGTGCGCACAATTGATGATCGGATTGCGGGAAAATTCGAGATCCCCGGCTTGCCGCCGAAGTTCTCAAAGTTCCCCGACTTGCCCGAGTTCGATGCGCCTACTTTGGGTGAGCACAACGAAGAGATTATAACCAATATCCTGGGTCGTTCAGACGACGAGCTTGCTGAGTTAAGGAATGCCGGGATCCTAAAAGAGAAAAATATTTGAACGAATAGCGGTTAATCGAATTCAATATTTAGGGGGAAGAAATTATCATGACCGGCGCGACTGAACCACTTTTCGAGGGCCTCAAAATACTCGACTTTACACGCGCCCTCGCAGGCCCAACCTGTACCCGCATGTTTGCTGAAATGGGCGCCGATGTGATCAAGGTCGAGTCGGCGCCAAACGGCGATCTAACCCGTCAAATGTCTAAGATACGGAATGATCGCAGCCTTTATTACATTCAGCAAAATCTTGGCAAACAAAGTCTTTGTGTAAATTTACGTGACCCTCGCGGCATCGCTCTCATGAAAGAACTCGTTCCCCATATGGATGTGGTGGTTGAAAACTTTAAGCCGGGCCGGATGGCATCCATGGGACTGGATTATGAAGCGCTCAAAGAACTGAAAGAGGACATCATTCTGTGTTCAATTTCGGCCATGGGGCAAACTGGCCCGCTGGCAACAAAACCAGGTTACGATTACATCGCCCAAGCCTATACCGGCGTCACTTCCATGATCGGCGATCCTAATGACGCACCCTCTATCCCACTTTTGGGCATCGGCGATGTCGCCACGGGCGTGCATGGGGCGTTTGCTGTTTTGGCGGCAATTTATCACCGGGAAAGAACCGGTCGGGGGCAGCATTTGGATGTTGCCCTGGCCGATGTTTATTACCATTGTCACGAAGTGAACGTGCACCAGTACACGGGCAGCAATGGTGAGATTAAGCCGACCCGCGGCGGTCGCCACATGAGCTACGTGTGCCCGGCTGGGGTGTTTCGCGCCAATGGCGGCGACATCATGATCATGGCGTTTCTCCATCACTTTAAGGATTTATGCGCGGCCATGGACCGCCCGGAATTGGTCACTAAAGAAGGGTGGACAACCGACCAGGAACGCTTGGCCAGGTTGGATGAAGTTGTGGCACTGGTCGAAACTTGGCTTCAGACTTTTCCTAGCCACTGGGACGCGATTGCAAAGATGGAAGAGCACGGCGTTCCCGTGGCGCCCATTCTGACCGTAGAAGACACGATCACTCACCCACACTTGCTACATCGGGGTACGATCCGCACAATTAACGACCGGCTCGCGGGCGAATTCGGCATTCCCGGGATGCCGATTAAGTTTTCCGAATTTCCTGAGGATTTGCCCTTGGAGGCTGACACCCTGGGCCAGCACAATGCGCATATAATCACCGAGGTTTTGAATCACAGCGAAGAAGAATTGGCCCAATTACGCGCCGATGGAATATTGAACGAAGGGGAGTTCTAATCGTCTCAATCGCCGTCCTCATGATAAGGAAATCAGCCAGACTCTCGATGGGCATTCTATTGTGCGGTCTGGTTTGGCCACAAATTTCCGAAGCCAATGACTTTCCAACTGAAGCGCGGGCAGAATATGTCATCGCCTGCATGTCCGGCACCGGAGAAAACGCCCGAAGTCTGAGACACTGTGCATGCGCCGTCGATCGCATTGCCGCTGAATTGAAGTACGATCAGTATGTTGCCGCTGAGACCGTTCTGCGCATGCGCAAAATGAACGGCGAAAAAGGATCGTTGTTTCGAGAGTCTGACAGTCTGACAAAAACCGTAAAAGCCTTGGATAGTGCAGTGACAGAAGCGAAGAAGGGATGCTTTTAACGGGTAGAAATC
>JAPYRI010000006.1 GCA_029941135.1 Alphaproteobacteria bacterium
TGCCTTCGAAGTAGTGGTACCAATCGTGACTTTCAGAGCCATCGGCCACCGCTTCCACTCCATCTGCATCCGGACATTCAAAAAATGCCATGCCGTCCCATTCACCAAACCCGCGGCATTTGTATATGCCGATGAGCTTCACGCCACGTCCGCCCAGGGTGCCTATATTTTCCCGAATGCCATCGAGGAATTTTTCTTTCTCTTCGGCTGACAAGTCGTACCAATTGTCACGCGGTTTCCAATACTCAACCAACCCATACGTCGCCATGTGTTGCTCCTATTCGATTTGCCGGCAGAGTCGCGCCGGACGTTAGCCGGTCGGCAAAGTAACTGTTGCCACGCCCGGGGCGATGATCTCATCTGCCTCGTTCTTAATGTAAATATCCAGCTCGATTTTTCCAGTGTCCGCATCAACCGAAGTAATGGTGCCGCCCGCGCGCAACACTTCGCCAATGTAAGCAGCGGTTCGGTTCGAATACGAAATGCTCGCCAACGTGCCGTCCTCCCCCAGCCATTCGACGACGGCTTGAGTGAGCCAGTCGCCCATCAATGGTCCGTCAATGACAATATCCGGATAGCCCTCGACTCCGGTCGCGTAGGGTGTGTCGTAATGGATCCGATGGGCGTTCCAGAGTGCAGCATTGTACAAGAACAACTGCACGTGATTGGGTTTAAACTCCCGTTCGTGTAAGGCATCACCGGCTTTAACAGTGCTCAATTTTGACATCTGGCTCACCTCATTATCCGTGTAATTTTTTGGGTAATGACGGGCTCACCCGCCGCGGTTTCGATCTTCATGGTGACCTCGCAAAAAATCAACGGTCCTTGGCGGCCCGACTTCTCGAACATGTTCGACAAGATACGGGTCGCGACCAGTTCGTCGCCCGGATATATTTTCCGGTGATAATCGATCACCGAGCCACCGGCCATGGCGCGCTCAAGCGGAAACTTGGGCACCAGGGCATCAACCGGAATGCCGTCCGGCTTCAATTGATCCATCTCGACCACATCCCAAAAGAGCGCAATGTGGAACATCGGTGGCGCTTCGTCCCCCTCCAGATATTTTTTGAGGCGCTGGTCGGTCGAGATTGAATATTTCCGGATGTCCCGCCGGGTCACGAGCTCTTCTCGCGGTGACGAGGCATTACCGATGTGCGACAACAGCTCGGGCGTCAGTAGCGCAGTCATACTTGTTTCTCCTGTTGCTCCCAGTAGGGTGCTCTTAATTCGCGCTTCAATATTTTTCCGGTTGGGGCTTTGGGCAAACTTTCAACAAATTCAACCGAGCGGGGTTTTTGATAGGACGCCAAATGCTGCTCGGCGGTATCAATGATTTCCTGCGCACTAGCCGTATATCCTGGCTTTAAAACAACGATGGCTTTAACGGCTTCACCCCATTCATCGTCCGGGACGCCAATCACGACGGCCTCCAATACAGCTTCGTGTTTATGCAGAGCACTTTCGACTTGGATGGAATATATGTTCTCGCCGCCGGAAATGATCATGTCTTTCGCCCGGTCGACAATAGTAACATAGCCGTCTGGGTCCCATGTGGCGACGTCACCAGTCCACATCCAGCCGTCCCGGATGGTTTCGGCGGTAAGCTCCGGTTTGCGCCAGTAGCCAAGCATGTTGGCGTCCGAACGCACAATGATTTCACCCGAGGTTTGGCTGTCCCGGGGGACCGGTACCCCGTTTTTGTCAACCACACTTACCGAAGTTACAAAACCCTCCCGGCCGCAAGACCCAAGCCGTTCAGGGTGAACGCCGTCAACGGCGTTCTGATGATCCTCTTGCCTGAGGAACGTCATGGTCATGCCTTCGGTCTGGCCATAGCCTTGTACCAATGTGCAGGGAAAGTTTTTCAGTGCGGCTTTGACAACCGTCGCCGGCATGGGCCCGCCGCCATACTGAATGTTCCGTAAGCTGCTTAAATCATAGGAGTCGAAGTTCTCCACCGCCATCATCCAATTGAGCATGGTGGTAACTCCCAAAAAAGAGGTGACCTGGTGTTCCTCAATAACCTCGAGCGCCAGTTTTGGGTCGAAGTTGATCATAACGATAGGGCAACCATGGGCCATGTAATTCATCGCTAAGCCCACCGGAATGTGAAACATCTGCCCAGTGAGCATGTAGACGTCAGACGGCACAATGCGCTCGGCTACGGTTTGATTGAGCATGCCCATGGAGAAGCTCCTGTGGGAATGGAGCGCCCCCTTCGACTGACCCGTGGTGCCGCCGGTATAAAGAATGAGAAACGGATCATCATCCCCCACGTTATTGGACTGGGGTGGTTCTTCCGCCGATGCCGCCGCCAATAATGCCTCGTAAGAACCATCGGCGCTGTCGCCAAATTCAAGCCAATGGGCTGCATCGACTTTCTTTCGGAGCGCTTGCCGCTGTCCACCATATTCTGATGACGTGATCACCGCCACCGGTTCACCGTCCTCAATTATGCGCGCCATTTCAGATGCGCCAAGGCGCCAGTTGAGAGGTTGAACGATCAATCCAACCTGTGCGCAGGCAAAATAAATCTCGAAATATTCGATGCTGTTTTTTGACAGAACGGCCACCCGATCGCCAAAACCTAAACCCAGACCTTGGCGCAAGCCATTGGCGAGCTGGCAGACGCGCGCGTCCAGTTCGCCAAAATTGATCCGGCGATTGTTGGGAATGTCAATAATCGCCGGTCGGGCTGGATTAAGTGCCGCCCACTTTGCCGGAATTAGCCCAAGGTTCACTGATCGGTCCAGCGGTCTAGTTGATCTGGGGCAAAGTTTGCTTTCCAGAATTCAGGGTTCAGATTTCCAGGTCCCTGGGCATAGACCCGATCGTCAACTCGGGTATCGAGCGGTAGGCTAAATCGGTTTCGCAACAACAGTTGGCTCCTAGTCATTTCCGGTCCAATGAACGGATTGGATTTAAGAAATTCGTAAACGGGCAATAGGTTTGAGCCGGCACAGAGTGAAGAAAAATGTACATTACGCAAGTAAGCCTCGATTATACTCGCGACAAACCAATCAGAGATTTGGCCCAACGGGTCGAGACAAATGGCTTGATCAAGTTGTCTCGCCGCCTCTTCTTTCTGATCCAATGACAGTAGTGCCGCGCCAAAGTTTGTGTGACAGGAGGCGCTATCGGGTGAGGCGTCAATGGCTTGCTGCAAATATCGTATGGCTTCCGTGTCGCGGCCGGTTTTGTACAACAACACGCCTAATGTGTGCAGGGTTTCCGAATGTTCCGGTTTCGTAAGGAGTATACCACGACATATTCGCTCGGCTTCGTCGAACCGCCCTGCTTTGAGGTGCGCGACACCTTGCTCCAGTACTTCATTAACCCGTGCTGACAATGCAGACCCCTCCTTGGGCGAGTAGAAGCTCTTTTAGTCGATACCGCCAGGATCGTTGAATAATTATGCCCGCTGCCGAGAACCCCCGTTCATCAGCCACTCTTAACGGCATTCAATGTTACAACCGCAATCCGCCGGTGACGAATTCTTTGCACTTACCGCGCCTGCCTGATATCCATAATATTATTGTGATGTAATGATATTGCGACTTAATATTAAATCCACGTAATTACCCACACTCCAAACGAGCCTTACTCCATGAAATTCTGGTTTTCTTTCTGTACGGCCGGTTGGCTGGCG
Source organism: Alphaproteobacteria bacterium (assembly GCA_029941135.1). Taxonomy (GTDB): domain Bacteria; phylum Pseudomonadota; class Alphaproteobacteria; order JAPYRI01; family JAPYRI01; genus JAPYRI01. The sequence continues at coordinate 3,650 of JAPYRI010000006.1, forward strand.
ACCCTGGTTTTGCTAATTAGTTCAAGCGGCACCCAAGCCACCGAGCGGCTCTATTTTGTCGCAGCAGATGAAAACCCGTGGGATTACGCACCCCTCGGCCGCGATCACATGATGGGGGCGCCTTTTCGCGAAGATCAGAATGTTTTCGTCAAAACAACACCCAGCGCGGTTGGTAAAACTTATCTGAAAGCGCGATTTCGCGAATACACAGACGCAACATTTGCCGAATTAAAACCGATTGCGCCCGAATGGGAACATTTGGGCGTCCTCGGACCGCTCATCCGTGCTGAAGTCGGCGACACCATCAAAATTGTGTTTCTCAACAATGGAAGCCGTGCCTACAGCATCCACCCCCACGGTGTCTTCTACGAAAAAAATGCTGAGGGAGCGGTTTATAACGATGGCACCACGGGCACTGATAAAAATGACGACCATGTGAAACCCGGCGCCACCCATACCTATCACTGGCGAGTTCCCGAACGCGCCGGGCCGGGTCCAGCCGACCCGAGCTCGATTGCGTGGACCTACCATTCGCATGTGGATGCGGTGAAAGATTCCAACAGCGGCCTCGTGGGCGCGATATTGATTACTACTAAAGGTCAAGCGCGGCCAGACGGCAGCCCTAAGGATGTGGACCGGGAGTTTATCACTCTGTTTAACGTGTTCGACGAAAACCAGAGCTGGCTACTCGACGCCAGCATCGCCAAATTCGCTGATCCGGATAAAGTCGATCTTGAGGACGAAAATTTCGTTGAGAGCAACCTAATGCACGCCATTAATGGGTTTGTATTCGGCAATTTGCCGGGGCTCGACATGAAGCTGGGGGACCGTGTGCGCTGGTACGCGTTTGCGCTCGGCACCGAGGTTGACCTCCACACCGCCCACTGGCACGGAAATACGGGATTGGCGACCGGGCGGCGACTGGACGTCGTCGGGCTACTGCCGGCAATGGCCGAAGTGGTCGATATGCAACCGGACATCGCGGGTACTTGGATGTACCACTGCCATGTGAATGATCATATAACCGCCGGCATGACAGCCCTTTACCGGGTGCACCCTAGCGAACCACAGCTTGGTGATAACTAAAGCGCCGCGCGCCCAAAAGGTATGAAAAATCTGCCGCCCGGCAGATAATTTCTTATATTCCAACATGTTATGATGCCTTCATCATTGGCACATTGATTGCGGAATAATACGCATAATGCCCGCGCCGTGAAGTTGCAGGTGGTTGTGTCTGATGCCTTTGGATGAAGAGGTACGCATTATGAGTGTTGAAAACCTGCAAAACCCCGGTTTCGTCGATCCTATCCGCAATCCCCGTGTCAGCCGCTTTGTGAGCCTGTTGCAACGGTTGTACCGGCGATCCGTGCGAACCATCGATCTAGACCGCTGGCGTGCCGTCGAAGAAGTATTGTTGTATGCAGCCGAAGCCGAGCGGCGGCTGGCAGAAATGGACCGCCAAGTAAAATACTTGGAAACGCTTTCTGAACTGCATTCCCTAACCGGAGTTGCCAATCGGCGGGGTCTCGAGAAATTTCTCGATCGCACTTTGGCCGATGCCCGGCGTCACAAAGAGACAGGCGTCGTCATTTTCGTCGATTTGGACGACTTCAAAAGCATAAATGACGTCCATGGGCACGACACTAGGGATCGTATGCTGGTTGGTGTGGCCGACGTGTTCAGCCGCAACACCCGGGCGGCGGATTTTGTCGCCTGCCTAGACGGCGATGAATACGTGATTGTCATGCCCCGAACCAACTCAATTGACGCTGAGTCTCTGGCCTACAAGCTTCAAGACATTCTGGAAAACACCTTATTTCCCATGGGTGATAAGAACTTGAAAATTCGTGCGAGCTTTGGCGCCGTTGCCTATGACCATACATCCAAGCGGAGCGATTTGATGTGTGCGGCAGATCAGGCGATGTATGTGCAGAAACGCAACCGTGCAACCGTCGTTAATTTGTTCCGTAAAGCGCGCTAACCAGTTATAGGGGCGTGGCTGCCTGATCAAAGTTTGTGATATGTTGCGGCAGCAGAAGGCAATGCGAACGGAGGCACCATGAGCAGACTAGTTGACGCACGTCTTGAGAAATTAGAGATCAAACTGCCCATACCTGCGGCACCAGTTGCCAATTATGTGCCGTTTGTCGTGACCGGCAATCTGGTTTTCGTGTCTGGCCAAGGTGCGGTCGGACCAAATGGCTTGGTGTATTTGGGCCGGGTCGGCGATGGGATCAGTTTGGAAGATGGGCAGAAATCTGCCCGCATGTGTGCGCTCAACCTGATCGCGCAAGTGAAGGTCGCGTGCGGTGGCGACTTGGATCGGGTGGTCCGCTGCGTGCGACTGGGCGGCTTCGTCAATTGCACGGACGAATTTACCGATCAACCCAAAGTGATTAACGGCGCATCCGACCTGATGGTTGACGTATTTGGCGATGCCGGCCGCCACGCCCGCACGGCAGTGGGGGTAAACGTTCTGCCCCTCGGTCTGTCGGTCGAAGTGGACGGGGTGTTTGAAATTAGCTGACGGGTTCCAATGGACCGGACACCCCAGATGGAATGGCTGTCTACCAGCCTATACGCCCATCGCGGATTGCATGATTTGGCGAAGGGCGTACCGGAAAATTCACGTGCGGCTTTCGACGCTGCAGCGGAAGCCGGGTATGGCATCGAATTGGACACACGCCTCAGCGCCGACGGTGAACCCGTGGTTTTTCATGACCGCACTTTGGACGCGCTGACCGACAACACCGGACCGGTTGCCGCGCTGACCGCCGAGGAACTTGGGCGCTGCCATTTACTGGAAACGGCCGAAACCATTCCCCGACTGCAAGACGCTCTGCAAGTGGTCGCGGGCCGGGCTCCCGTGCTGATCGAGATCAAGAGCCACATTCAATCCATTGGCCTCCTTGAGCAGGCGGTGCGCGATGTCATCGACGCTTATGATGGTCCTTGCGCCATATTGTCATTTAATCCCTATTCTGTGCGGTGGTTTTGCAAATTCGCCGCCCATATTCCCCGCGGGCGCACCATCATTGGCTTGATTAGCACCAGCGGCGGGATGCCTATTTGGCGGCGGCTGCTGCTTCGGTCGAGCGCGGCGATGGTTCGCTGTGACCCCCACTTTTATGCCTATGACTTGCCGGCTTTACGCCGGGGGCCCAATAGAGTCCCGGTCATCGCCTGGACCGTGCGTAGTAGCCACGAGCAGGGTATTGCCCAAAGACGAGCGAATAGTTTCATCTTTGAGAATATGAAACCCTAGCCGTCAGGCGCCCAGGGATTTAGAATTGTCCCATGGGCGACGCCGAACAAATTGTGATCAAAGTTTTAGATGGGATCGGACATATTCCGGCGGCGGAATGGGATGCCTGCGCCGGTGACGAAAATCCATTTGTGCGGCACGCCTTTTTGCACGCGCTGGAAGTGAGCGGCTGCGCCTCGACGGAAAGCGGTTGGGCGCCGTGCCATGTCATTCTTGAAAACCCGGCCGGCGAGGTGATTGGCGCCGCGCCCTTGTACCTCAAAAATCATTCCTACGGTGAATACGTGTTCGATCACGGGTGGGCAGCGGCGTTTGAACGCGCAGGCGGCAACTATTACCCGAAACTGCAGATGTCAGTGCCTTTCACGCCGGCAACCGGGCGGAGATTTTTGGTGCGCCCTGGCGAAGACACTCAGCGCGTAGAAACAGCTTTGCTGTCGGGGTGTCTTCAGCTCGCCAAGCAGTTCAATGCGTCATCCCTCCACATCACGTTTATGACCGAAGACGAGTGGCGGCATATGGGCGACGCGGGTTTGTTGCAGAGAACCGACCAGCAATTTCACTGGGAGAACAGAAATTACGCGTGTTTTGACAATTTTCTCGCCCACTTGTCATCGCGCAAACGAAAGGCCATAAGAAAAGAACGCGAGGGCGCACGCGCCCACGATATCGACATTGAGATTGTCACCGGCAGCGACCTGACGTCCGAACATTGGGACGCCTTCTTCCACTTTTACATAGACACCAGCAACCGCAAGTGGGGACAAGCGTATCTCAATCGTGAGTTTTTTGGCTTGCTGGGCGAAAGCATGGCCGATCAGGTCGCACTGATCATGTGCAAACGGGACGGCCGCTATATCGCTGGCGCACTTAATATGATTGGGCGCGACACCTTATTTGGACGAAACTGGGGATGCATTGAGGACCACCGGTTCCTGCATTTCGAGGTTTGCTATTATCAGGCCATAGAATTCGCCATTGCCCGCGGTCTCCAGCGGGTTGAAGCGGGGGCCCAGGGAGCGCACAAATTGTCTCGCGGCTACATGCCAACCGCCACGTATAGTGCCCATTGGGTCGCGAACCTAGGGTTACGGGACGCAATCAACCGCTATTTGACAGAAGAGCGGCGAATGGTGGATCAGGACATTGACGCGCTTGCCCGGCATACCCCTTTTAAGCGCGGGCCGGAAGGTTAGAGGCCGGCTAGGTCCCGACTCTACTCCACGTATTCGTTGATCTTGCGCTCTTCGTCCGGACCCGGGTCTTTCGGGCCCTTCTTGCCCTTCGGCTTCTGCTTACCGCGCGGCTGATTGGGCACAATATCGAAAGCGAGCTTGTCGTCTTCCATTTTGACCGCGATCGCACCGCCGTTAACCAGCTTGCCAAACAGCAATTCTTCGGCCAACGGCTTCTTAATATGATCCTGAATGACACGGGCCAAGGGCCGGGCGCCAAACATTCTGTCATACCCCCTTTTGGCCAACCAGGCGTTGGCTTCGTCGGTCAATTGGATAGAGACGTCACGATCCAGCAACTGCGCTTCCAGTTCAAACACAAATTTATCGACAATCTTGGCGATAACCTTGGGGCTGAGGTGGGCGAATGGAATGGTTGCATCCAAACGGTTGCGGAACTCTGGCGTAAACATGCGTTTGATTGCTTCCTCGTCATCGCCTTCGCGAACTGACTTGCCAAAACCAATCGCCTCTTTGGCGAGCTCGGTGGCGCCTGCGTTTGTAGTCATGATGAGGATGATATTGCGGAAGTCGACATGCTTGCCATTGTGGTCGGTCAATTTTCCGTAGTCCATGACCTGCAACAGAATGTTGAACAGATCCGGATGGGCTTTTTCAATTTCGTCCAGCAACAATACCGCATGGGGGTTTTGATCGACGGCATCAGTCAGCATGCCACCCTGATCAAAGCCTACATATCCCGGCGGCGCCCCAATTAGCCGCGACACCGCGTGCCGTTCCATGTATTCGGACATATCGAAGCGGATCAGCTCAACCGACTGGATATCAGCCAACTGGCGAGCAACTTCTGTTTTACCAACACCGGTGGGGCCCGAAAATAAGTAGCAGCCAATAGGTTTCTGCGGCTCGCGCAAACCGGCCCGGGCCAGTTTTATCGCGCTGGTCAGGGCGGTGATAGCCTTGTCTTGACCAAACACCATGCGCTTGAGGTCATCTTCCAGGGTGCGCAAACTTTCTTTGTCGTTTTTCGACACATTTTTCGGAGGAATGCGGGCGATTTTGGCGACCACATCTTCAATTTCCTTGACCCCCAGAGTCTTACGGCGACGGCTCGCGGGCAACAGCATTTGTGACGCGCCGGCCTCATCGATCACGTCAATGGCTTTGTCCGGCAATTTGCGGTCATTGATGTAGCGGGACGACAATTCGACCGCCGCCTTAATCCCATCGGACGTGTAGCGGATTTTGTGAAACTCTTCAAAATATGGCTTGAGACCAAATAAAATCTTGATCGCATCTTCTTCCGAAGGTTCGCTCACATCGATCTTCTGAAAGCGGCGCAACAATGCCCGGTCTTTTTCGATATAACTGCGAAACTCTTTGTAGGTGGTCGAGCCCATGCAGCGCAGGCTGCCACTGGCCAACGCGGGCTTCAATAAATTGGACGCATCCATAGCGCCGCCACTGGTCGCGCCCGCACCGATGACGGTGTGGATTTCATCGATAAATAAGATTGCGCCATCAAGTTCTTCAACTTCCGCGACCACGGCTTTCATGCGCTCTTCAAAGTCGCCCCGGTACCGGGTGCCGGCCAGCAGCGTGCCCATATCGAGCGAGTAGATGGTCGCGTCCTTCAGAACATCGGGTACTTTACCTTCAACAATCTGACGCGCGAGGCCTTCGGCAATAGCGGTTTTACCGACCCCCGAGTCGCCGACGAACAGGGGGTTGTTTTTCTGCCGACGGCACAAAATTTGGATGGTGCGTTCCAATTCAGCCGTCCGGCCGATCAAAGGATCGATACGGCCATCGAGCGCTTTCTGATTGAGATTTACGCAATAGGTTTCGAGTGCCTCGGTGCCTTGCTTCTCGGCACTTTCCTGCTCTTCATCACCGGTGCCGTCGCCGACAGTTCCTTTTGGCGTTTTAGGCGCACCGCCGCCGGGCGCCTTGGCGATACCGTGCGAGATGTAACTGACGGCATCAAAACGGGTCATGTCCTGTTCTTGGAGGAAATAAGCCGCATGACTTTCGCGCTCCGCAAATACCGCAACCAGGACATTGGCGCCGGTGACACTTTCCCGGCCCGACGATTGCACGTGAATAACCGCCCTCTGGATAACCCGCTGAAATCCAGTTGTCGGTTTGGCATCCCCATCTTCTTCAACGATCAATCCGTTAAGCTCTTCGTCAATGTAGGTCACGACCGTCGTGCGCAAACTGCTGATATCCACATTACAGGCATGCATGACTGCGGTGGCGTCCTGATCATCAATAAGGGCGAGCAAAAGATGCTCTAAGGTCGCATACTCGTGATGACGCTCGCTGGCCAGACTAAGAGCCCGGTGAAGTGTTTCCTCTAACTGGGGGGAAAATGAAGGCACTAAGCTTTCTCCATCGTACATTGCAGGGGATGCTGATTTTTCCGCGCGTATTCGGTTACCTGATTGACCTTAGATTCTGCGACCTCATAGGTAAAGACACCACACGTTCCCACACCGCGTTGATGCACATGAAGCATGATCTGGGCGGCCTTTTCCCGCGACATGTGGAAGTACCGCTCCAGCACAAGAACGACAAATTCCATGGGCGTGTAGTCATCGTTCATCAACAGGACGCGGTACATGGACGGTTTGGCGGTTTTCGCACGAGTCTTGGTAACGACCCCAATCTCGGTGTCGCCATCCTGTTCATTGTCGTCAGGGCCCAGAAATTCTTTCAACACATTCACTGCTCCAACTTGTCGTCCATTAAATATGATTTGTGACCCCTTTTTAAACCCTTAATAAAAAATGGCCCGATGATTTAATCACCGGGCCTTGTATAGATGGCCGACCATGGCCGCAGGGAGGGAGGGAGGAGCTAAACCACGGTCGGCGCCACATCCCAATTGATCGGCCCTTGGACCAATCAACGGGCGGGGCAATTGTTCATTCAGAAGCGAAGCAACCCTTTGGGCGTTGTTTTTGTTACTGATTCGCTCAAATTAGTCCAATAATCAAAGGTTTGGTGCCATGCTTCAGTCAAGCACCGGATCTGCGCATTGACCAAATCATCGAGGCTACGCGCATCAGCCACGGCATTTGCCGCAACCACAGTTTGCTCGAAAGCCTGATTTGAATAAGTCAGAGTTTCGGCACTCACTGCTGCCAGGGACTGGCTAATTGATTCGCGCGCACTGGCGGCGATTTCAGCCCCGTTACCGATCAAATTACCCCATGGCAATTGAGTCCCAACCTTGTCCCTGGCCATCTTTTTGGGCGTCGACGACTTTTTCCTGGCCGCCGACGGCTTGGACTTGGAATTCTTAGCTTTGTTTTGTTCACGCATGACGACAGCTCATTTTATTGCATTGCAACAATACAATGCACTACTGAATATATAGCTAAAAATAAGAGTTTCAAGAGCAGTGTCAATATTTTTTTGCGATGCACTATTGCGCTGCAATAAACTAAAAGTGGGCGTTTAAACGGCCCATGGACAGACCCGAGACAAATTTCTAAACTTGATCTGCGGCTGACCTGGTGCCTGCTTTTTTTTGCAGCCCCGTTTTTTCTTGCAGAATGATCGGTTCTCGCCGCGATGGGGAATAGAAGTGCGACAATTACGGCCTGGAAGGCGACTGCGATTCGGTAATTTGGGCGACGCCTGTGCGTGGCCCCTTTGTCTATTTGAATACGCAGCTGCTACTTTTTGCTCTTGGCCGGACAATTGGCACGTGGAACACCAGCAGAACGATTTAATGCCTGTGTTGCGTTGACCAATTGAGCCCGCAGCTAGAAGCGGACACAACACTTTTGTTCGTATCAGCCCATGCGGCCGCGCAACCGCGCTCTCACTTGGGACTGAAGGCCGGCGACACGGTGTCGGTACGCGCGGCAATCCTCTCCTTGGTTACCAAGTCGGCCAACGATGTGGCTATCGTGCTAGCGGAAGCCATCGCTGGCGATAAAAGCGCATTTGTTGAGCAAATGAATGTAAAAGCGCGCGACATTGGAATGGCCAAAACTGAATTTTGAAATCCCTCTGGCCTCCACGACCCCGCGCAATCAACCACTGCCCGCGACATGACTATTCTTGCCCGCGCGCTCATGCACAGCTTTCCAACCGAGTATGCGTATTTCTCCGTCATTGAGTTCGAGTACAGCGGTCAGACTTATACCAATCACAATCGAATGCTGAGTAACTACGCCGGCACCGATGGCATCAAAACCGGCTATGTGCGCGCGGCCGGTTTTCATCTGGCGGCTTCAGTGCATCGGCAAGGACATCATTTGGTTGGGGTCATTATGAGCAGTCGCAGTGCCAAGGCGCGTGACCTCAAAATGATCTATCTGCTGGAGAGCGCTTTTTCTCGTTTACGCCCAGTGGAAGCCGGTATCGCCCCCAATAGGGCCGATCAAATGGGTGCCGGAATAACCCTTCAGTGGGGGGTGCAGGTTGGCGCCTATCGCAAGTCCGCGTCAGCCCGGCAGTCGGGAGATGCTGCGGCGCATATGATGATGGGATTGTCCGCGCCAACCACTGTGTCGGTGATTGAAGTGGAGAATCAGGGCCGCACGCTCCACCGGGCGCGGGTCGTGGGCATGAGCCAGGATGATGCCTGGCGGGCGTGTGCCCAATTGCATGCCGTTAGCATGGCCTGTCTACCGGTAAAGCCGGGCGGCGGATTCGTCACTTTTAACTAACGCCCAGGACCGTTACTCTCACCCTAGAGAGCATAGCAATGGGAGGGAGCTCGCGTGCAAATAATCAACCGGGGAGAAGTCACCAAATATGCGTTCGATGCGCGTGATGAACCGTGCCTTAAGGTGGCGCAGGGAGAAACTTTCCAAGTCGAGACCGACGACGCCCTAACCGGTTTGATCGTCGATGACAGTGATACGCCGCAGGTGCACAATTTCACCGGTGAGCATATGGCCAAGCTGCAAGAGGCGTGGCCGCCGCTGTACAATCCGGTGGTGGGGCCGATTTACGTTGATGGCTGCGAGAACGGTGATGTCCTGGCCATCACCATCGATTGGATCGATCCTTGGCGTTACGGGTTTTCCGGCATCCTGCCGAGCATTGGGCCCCTGGGTGATTCACTGCGCTACAAAGATTGTGCAGAGCCTCATGTGCAAGTGATCGAACATTTTCCCGGGCCCAGCGGTCACACCCGTGACGGCACCGGCAAGTATTCGGACAAGCTGACCTGGGACCTGCAGCCGTTTTGCGGCACACTCGCAACCGCACCCGAACGCGAAGTGTTCACGTCGCTGCTCGGCCAGGGGCCATTTGGCGGTAACATTGACTGCCGCGACATTTGCGCCGTGCACACGATCTATTTGAATTCTTATAACCAGGGCGGTCTTCTCTATATTGGCGACATGCACGCCGGACAAGGTGACACCGAGTTCACCGGCATCGCCGACGAAACGCGCGCGACTGTCCAGCTGAGCTGCACGGTCATTAAAAACAAACGCCTGCCGTGCGTGCGCATCGACAAGCCGGACAGTGTAGTCGCCGTCGGCATCAACCTGCCCATGGAGCAAGCCCTATATGATGCGACCCGTAATTTGATGGAATGGCTCGAGGAAGATTATGGCGTGCCGCCCAAGGACCTGTATATCCGCATGTCATGCGACCCGGCATTCCGCATTCGCACCTACCAAGTGGTACGGGCGCTCACCCTCCAACACGTGGTCGGCGCCGAATATCCGAAAGACCGCCTGTTCAATGCTTTATGAACGGAGCTACACACCATCATTAACTTAACACCGCCAGGGCGGTAAATATCCCAGAGGGAGGAAAATATGGATTTAGGACTTAAGGATAAAGTGGTCGTTGTGTCAGCGGCAAGTTTGGGGCTGGGCGAGGCGATTGCCATGGAGCTTGCCCAGGAAGGCGCCAATTTGGCGATCTGCGCACGTCGGGAGGGTCCTTTGGAAGAAGCCCGCGCCAAAATGGCAGCCAAGGGTGTCGACGTATTGGCCCTCCAGGCCGACATGACCAAGCCGAAAGACATCGAAATGTTTATCTCCAAGACCATGGAAAAATATGGGCGCATCGATGTGCTGATCAACAACGCGGGCGACGCGGCGTTTGGCCACTCGATCGAAACCCCGGACGAGGAATGGGCCAAAATCTTTGACATCAATTTGTGGAGTGTCATTCGCATGTGCCGCCTCGTTGTGCCGATCATGCGGGAGCAAGGCGGCGGCATCATTTTGACCAACGCGTCCACTTCGGGCCATACGCCACTACCGGGCTCGATCGATTACAGCGCTGCCAAGGCTGCGGTGATTAACATGACCAAAACCATGGCCATGGAACTTGCCCCTGACAACATTCGCGTGAACGCGTTCAACCCGGCTCTGGTTCGCACACCGCTGTGGGAAAAAGTCGCAGAAGAGACACTGGTCGGAGTTTATGGCGATACCGTCGATGAAGTTTTTGAGACTCTCGCCAAGCAGTATTTGCTAATGCCCCGTTATGGCCGGCCGGACGAAGTTTCCGGTATCGTGGCGCTCATGGCATCCGAGCGGGCGAGCTTCATCACCGGCGCCTGCTGGAACATTGATGGCGGCCTCACGCGCTTCATGGTGTAGATGGTTTGTTTTCGCCCGCACCAGCACGCCTACAGTGCGTAGCTGCGCGGGCGCGGCGGACGAGCGTGATCGATATAATCTCAACTCATGAGTTGCCACGCGCCGTCGGGTTGACGGCATGCGGTACCGTAGGTTTTTTCCGAGTGGCCATTGATGTTCGCGGTTGACGTGTATTCGCGGCAATAGCGACCGTAGTTGGTTTCGTATGTGCGGGTTGGTATCACTTTGTAACTGACATCTTCATCTGGGTTCTGCCAGGCTACTTCCTAGCCATCGAGGGTGTGCTCCAGCACCTGACCCACACAGTTTTGATCAATCCGATCCATGCTGCCGCCGATTAATACACCGAGCTAGGTGCCACCAATGATCGCTACGGTGCGGCCATCGCCTTTGCCCATTGTAGAGCCCAATACCGGCCCAAGCGTTCCCGGTTGCATCTGCCCATATCCAGACCAAAGGGCGCCACATAAGGCGCGACATTCCTCGCCTGCCTATATCTGTGCTTGTTCTTATACTTGGCCTTGCCGTGCGCACGGGCACCCCAAGCAGGCGCCCAAGGCGGTGGGTCAGCAAAGACGGGCGCCACATTAGTGGTCATAAATCCGCAGGCGATGATGGCAATCTCCTCCGCAGCCCCTAAGCCCGTCTGGTCATGCGGCGGTTGTTTTACAGAACAGCCCTCGAAAACTGGTTAACGCTTCATCATAACTTTGAGCATGAAATCGGTAAATTTGCCGTAGGGTGGATTGAGCAACCCGGCCCCGTTCAGCTTACTTTGCCTAAATACTGATTTTGCATGGGAGAATCGGGTGAATCCATAATGGCCGTGATAGCCGCCAGTGCCGCTGGGCCCGACCCCGCCAAATGGCAACTCTTCGACCATGACATGCAGCAAGGTATCGTTTTCGCACATGCCACCGGCTGTGGTTTGTTCGCGTATGCGCTGCTTTGCGCCAGCATTATTGCTGAAGTGATAGAGCGCTAACGGACGCGGGTGATCATTCACGTAGTCAATCACCTCGCCCAACTCTTTATAGGGTTTGATCGGCAAGACCGGCCCAAAAATTTCCTGCTCCATCACGTCCATTTCATCGGTCACGTCGAGAAGGAGCGTCGGTGGAATTTTGCGCTGATTACTGACCGTCTCCGAGGCGGGGTTGATCTCGATCACCCGAGCGCCTTTTTGTTCGGCGTCTTCGATTAGATTTTGAATACGGGCGTAATGGCGGTCGGCAACAATGCTGGTGTAATCCGAATTGTCGGCCAGCGATGGATACATACTGGTCGCCTGCTCGGTCACGAGATCAACGAATTGATCGACTTTGCCTTCCGGCACCCAGCAATAATCGGGCGCAATACATGTCTGGCCGGCGTTCAAGAGCTTGCCGAAGGTGATCCGGTTAGCCGCATGCTTCAAGTCGTAGTCAGGGCCAACAATGGCGGGCGATTTACCTCCCAACTCGAGAGTTACCGGCACCATGTTCTCGGCTGCTGCCATCATGACCTTACGCCCCACCGGAGTGGATCCGGTGTAGAGTAAATGATCGAAGGGCAATCGGCTAAATGCCGCCGCGACGTCAGGCCCACCCAGCACGACGGCGACTTCCGTGTCATCAAATCCCTCTGCCAACATGTCCTTTATCAGTTGCGACGTGCGCGGTGTGAGTTCGGACGGCTTCAACATCACCCGGTTACCCGCCGCCAACGCTCCGATCAGTGGATTTATGGTCAGATAAAACGGATAGTTCCACGGGGCCATGATGCCGATCACCCCCAAGGGCTGATAATGGATCTCGGCGCGCGCCGGCATCAATTCCAACTCCATCGGTTTGCGTTCCGGCTTCATCCAACGCTTGAGGTGCTTGCGAGCGTGTTTGATCGGTTTGATGGCGCCAATTATTTCGGCCAAAAGAGTTTCGTGCGGCGAACGATTTCCAAAATCCTCAGACACGCTCTCGACCAGACTGTCCTGATATTTGAGGATAAGAGCAAGTAACGCGTCCAATTTGCGCACCCGTTGCTCCCGCCGAGGCGGCCCATCACGCAAAAACGCTCGCCTTTGTCTATCCAATATTTGCATCAAATCGCTGTCTTGATTGCGGCTTTCGGCGGTAAGGTGGGATGTGAGTACAGCCATAACGTCCTCCGCTCACAGAAGTGAGTGCGTCCAAAATTCAACGGGCCGGTGTTCCTTGGGGTATGGTAAGCAACCCCAACTCATCAAGCTAGTATCATGACAATGACCGACGTCCTTCCCCTACGCATCGCCTCGCTGTTGCCCAGCGCGACCGAAATTGTGGCCGCCTTGGGATTCGCCGATTGCCTGGTCGGGCGATCCCATGAATGCGACTTTCCCCAGGGTATCAAAAATTTGCCAGTACTCACTCATTCGAAAGTAAGAACGGACGCCACCAGTGCTGAAATTGATCGGGGAATTAAGGATTTAGTTGAAGAAGCGTTATCGGTTTACGAAGTGGATGCAGCGGGTTTAAAGGCAGCAGCTCCTGATTTTATTGTGACACAAACTCAATGTGAAGTTTGCGCCGTAAGCGAAGAAGATGTTGCCTGTGCGATTGCAGAATGGACCGACAGCCATGCCCGAATTGTGAGCCTGACCGCCACCGATCTCGATGGTGTGTGGGAAGACATCCGATCTGTGGCAAGGGCATTGAACGCCGATGTCGCGGCGGACGCCCTGATCAATCAGCTGGTTGCGCGCTGTGCCGGGATTGAAGATATTGCGACTACCTTGCCCGCAAAGCCCCGGGCCGTAACGCTTGAGTGGATAGACCCATTGATGACAGGCGGCAATTGGATGCCAACCCTAGTCACCATGGCAGGGGGTGAGAATCTCTTCGGCACGGCAGGTACGCATTCGCCGTGGCTAGACTGGGAGCAACTCCTGGACGCCGATCCGGATGTGATTTTAGTAATGCCTTGCGGTTACGATATTCCCCGCGCCTTGGAAGACATGACGCTATTGTCTGACCTTGCCGGCTGGACGGATTTGAGCGCCGTACGATTAGGCCAGGTCTTTATCACCGATGGTAACCAGTATTTCAATCGTCCCGGGCCTCGACTTGTCGAATCACTCGAAATCCTTGCGGAGATATTTCATCCGAACCAATTTTTGTTCGGCCACGAAAGATCGGGGTGGGTGCGGTTGCCAGGATATCGGCCCGCGGTTCGGCCGACCGGAATTATGCTTTAAAGACCGGTCCTCGTGCATCAGCCTATTACTTTATTGCGTCCGGCTTCTTTCGCCTGGTAGAGGGCAATATCGGCGCGCTTCAGTAATTGCTCGTATTCGACTGTAGCTTCTGAGATAACTGCCACCCCAATGCTAACAGTCATCCCAACCATCCCCCCGTTGATTTCAACTTTGCGGTCTTCCACTGCCTGGCGCAGGCGTTCCGCCACTTCCAGCGCGCCAATAAGATCGGTATCCGGCAACGTGGCGGCAAACTCCTCACCTCCAATGCGGCCGAAGATATCACTCGCCCTCAGCACTTCCTGACAGGTTTCGGTAAGCACCTTAAGAACTTCATCCCCCGCGGCGTGACCATACGAATCGTTGATGTTCTTAAAGCGATCACCGTCCATCATTAGTACCGCTAGTTGCCGCTGGTAACGCCGGGCGCGATAAAATTCCATCTTCGACATTTCGAGAAAATATACTCGATTGCTGGCTCCCGTCAGATCGTCAATGGTCGATAAATTACTCAGTCTCTCCTCGCTTTCCCGCAGAGCCTGCGTACGCTCGTCGACCCGCTCTCCCAGACGGCGATTAGCCTCGACCAGAGTCTGCTCGATACGCAATTGTGCGGTGGCAATGGCGCCAGCGGTCAAAGTCGTAATGGCGATCAGGAATACAGCGAATTGTAGACCCGGTAATGGGTGCTCGACCGATACAGCATTAAAGGCCCCATACCCTTGTCCGGTTCCCCAAATGACCAGCAGCGACACCAACACCGCCCATAGTGACGCCCGCGCAGCACCGAATCTGAGAGCTCCCCAGGCCAAGGGTAAAGCGAGAATGAGCGGGTGACTGGCAACCGATCCGGCAAATTCAGCCAATGGACCCATGGCGATGAGGGCGAATAAGGAAAGTAGGATTGTGAGAAACAGTGCCTCCGTGCGCCGCTCGCCTGAGTATGGAACATCGGCGCGATGCAGCCAGGCAAGAATGGCCGGTGTCAGTACAAGTGCTCCCAAAAAATCAGCAATAAACCAGGCACGCCATACGCCGACCAACTGCTCACTTTGACCAGCCATTGCGAAACTCATCGCAACGATCGAACCCGCGATGAGGCCATTTAAGACCGCACCAAATCCAATGAAGACCAAAAGGTCTGCGACTTTCCCGACCGGCGTTTCAGCCTCGACCATTCGCCGGACAATACCGCCAGCGGCGATTGCACCCAATGTGATGCCAAGAGCGCCGCCCACTGCCATAATACCCTGAACATAAATACTGGCATCATGCCGGGCGAGGAGTAAAAGTATTAGTGAACTACTGAGAATAGCGGGCCATATGCGCGCGCCCTCCGACAGCAACGCCGCCAAAGCAACGCCCGATGCCAGGGACAAGGGCCGGGGCGCCATCACCACGGATTCCATGAAATAGTCGGCCGCACCGGCCGCCAAATAGGCGGAAAACCAAATCGCTGACCGATTCATAAACACGGCTGAATCTGGACTTTCGGCTTCTGTCGCGTCCACTAGAAAACCATATGCCGCCCATGCGGTCTAAAAAAACGTGGGACAACCGAACTAAGACGTTCACATTACAGACTAATTCGCCCCACCCATCAACAGTGGATTTACTTTAGCACCAGCGCACTTGTCATTCTAGTTAACCGCGTCCAACCGTTGGTTTATATCAATATGAGATCAGTCAAGGTCCGGCGGGGTGATACCGCTCGCTTCCAATTCGGTGACCAAAATTGCCTTTAGACGACCGAGAGCCTCTTGATCCGTGGCTTCGCAACGGGCAACCAAGACATCCTGTGTGTTGGACGCCCGAAGCAACCACCAGCCATCAGCGTTGGACACCCGCACGCCATCGATGTCATTCACCTGGGCCCCATTGGCGGTGAGGCGTGCACGCACTTCTTCAACGACAGAGAACTTACGATCATCCGCGCAAGGAAACCTAAGCTCGGGGGTATTCACGACCTTGGGTAATTGGTCAAACAGCGCGCTGAAACTTTCGCCGCTACGGTTTACCGCAGACAGCAATCGAATTGCCGCATACATGGCATCGTCAAATCCGTAGTAGTTATGCGCGAAAAATATATGGCCGCTCATTTCACCGGCCAGCGGCGCACCGGTTTCCTGCATTTTGTTTTTTATAAGCGAATGGCCGGTCCGCCACATGATCGGGTCGCCACCGAGACTGGCAATATGATCAAAGAGCACCTGGCTCGCCTTCACATCGGCAATGATGGTTGCGCCAGGCAACTCCTTGAGTAAATCACCGGCAAGGAGGGCCAAAATCTGATCCCCCCAAACCACACCTCCTCGACTGTCAACGACCCCGATCCGGTCACCATCGCCATCGAATGCGAATCCCAAATCCAGATTTTGCGTACGCACAGTTTGCTTCAATTGATCTAGATTTTCTTCGACCGTAGGGTCCGGATGATGAGACGGGAAGGTGCCATCTATTTCACCATTCAACACAATGTGTTGCCCCGGCAACCGTGCCGCCAGTTTTTGGACCACCTCGCCACTGGCGCCGTTGCCCGGGTCCCAGGCCACTCTCAATCCTGACGAATTTCCAGCGGCATCGTAGTCCTGCAACAGTCGTTCCAGATAGAGCGGTTCGATTTCAACAGATTCTACAGAGCCATACCCGTCTTCATAATCTCCAGCACTAGCGATTTCAGCCAAGTTCAATATCTGCTCGCCATAGAATGGCTTCTTGCCGATCATGAACTTGAAACCATTGTGTTTTGGTGGATTATGAGAACCCGTGACCATGATGCCGCCGTCAGCGTCATAATGGTGAACCGCGTAGTAGAGCATGGGCGTGGGTCCCAGGCCGACGCGCACAACATCAATTCCACCCTTAGCCAATCCATCTATAAGAGCCGCTTCCATTTCCGGCGAACTCAAGCGGCCATCTCGTCCAACGCAGATCTTTTTGCCACCCTCTCCCGCGCGGCAAATAATAGTGCCGAATGCACGTCCAATGGCGTGGGCATCTTGTTCGCCGAGGGTTTCGCCAATGACACCTCGAATGTCGTATTCCCGGAGGACAGTAGAATTGAATGTATGAGAATTTGTGATGCCCAGATTACTCTTGGTTGGATGTCAGCCCACCGAGGCCGACGCAATAATATTCAAAGCCCGCGCGCAAGTGTTCTTCGCGCGCGTAAATGTTGCGCAAATCGACCAGAATGGGCTGGTTCAACAGCTGCTTTACCCGTTCCATATCAAGTGCGCGAAACTCGTTCCATTCGGTGATAATGGCGAGCACATCGGCGCCCTCGAGGGTGTGGTAGGCGTCGGAACAAAACTCGACGTCGCTCAGTAATGTCGCCGCTTCGTCCATACCCGCGGGGTCATAGGCACGCACCCGCGCACCCGCTTCCTGAAGGGCCGGTATAATACTGAGACTGGGCGCCTCACGCATGTCGTCTGTGTTGGGCTTAAAAGTAAGACCCAAAACGGCGATGGTTTTACCGTCGACCGAGCCACCACAAGCTTCGATGATTTTATCCGCCATATGTTTCTTACGGGCATCGTTCGCATCGACCGCCGCTTCAATTATACGCAAGGGTAAGCCAACTATTTCGGCCGTGCGCAACAATGCAACCGTGTCCTTCGGAAAACAACTGCCGCCGTAACCCGGTCCGGCATGGAGGAACTTTCTCCCAATGCGACCATCCAAACCGATGCCTTTCGAAACTTGCTGTACGTCAGCGCCGACTTTCTCGCACAAATCGGCGATCTCGTTGATAAAAGCGATCTTGGTAGCGAGAAAGGCGTTGGCAGCGTATTTGATCAGTTCCGAGGTTTCGAGGTCAGTAAACAGGACCGGCGTTTCGTTTAAAAATAAAGGCCGGTAGAGGTCACGCATCACATGTCGAGCACGTTCGCTGTGGGTGCCTACCACTACTCTATCCGGATGGACAAAATCTTCGATGGCCGATCCTTCGCGCAGAAACTCTGGGTTGGACGCCACATCAAATTCCGTACCGGACCGTCGTTCGCTAAGGAGTTTTTCAACCTTTCGACCGGTACCTACGGGCACCGTCGACTTGGTGACGACGACGGTATAACCCTTGAGCGCGTCCGCCACTTCTTCCGCCGCCGCGAACACATAGCTAAGGTCCGCGTGACCGTCCCCGCGGCGCGCCGGAGTGCCCACCGCAATCAAAACCACATCCGCGTCCGCGACCGCCGGGCCGATTTCGGTCGAAAATTTAATCCGTCCGGCATCAGCATTGGAATGAACCATCTGCTCAAGGCCGGGCTCGTATATGGGTATACGACCTGCCCGCAGCTCGGATATTTTTGTCAAATCCTTATCGACGCAAGTGACCGTGTGGCCAAATTCCGATAGACAAGCTCCGGAGACCAACCCCACATATCCCGCGCCAATTACCGCAACATGCATTTTTTGACCTTACTTAGACTGTTATAAAAATTCTTGCCTTGCTCCGCCAGTAAGGCGGCAACTACAAATCCAATGCCTTCAGAAAAGATACGACGCCCTCCCGTAATTCTTCGCGTTCGAGGGCGAAGGCAATGTTGGCTTGGAGAAAACCTATTTTATCACCACAATCAAATCGCACGCCCTCGAATCGATGGGCGTGAAAGGGCTGATGGCCGATCATTTGCGCCATGGAATCCGTCAATTGAATTTCGTTGCTGGCGCCACGTTCCCCTTTCGACAAGTGCTCAAATACTTCCGGCATCAATATGTAACGACCAATAATTGACAGGGTTGATGGTGCTTCTTCCGGCGCCGGTTTTTCGACCAAGCCGCGTATTTCTACGCAATCGCCATCGACCGCGCCAGGATCAATCACCCCATAACGGGATGTGTGTTCGCGCGGCACATCCATTACGGCGACAACATTACCTTTTGTGCGTTGGTGCACTTCAACCATTTGGGCAAGACATGGCGTGTCGGACAGGACTAAATCATCCGCTAACAGCACGGCAAAAGGTTCATCTTCAATAAAGTGGCGCGCGCACCACACAGCATGACCAAGACCCAAGGGCTCTTGCTGGCGCGTGTAAGCGGTGTGACCGGCGGGTGGTATCCATGCTTTTTGTGCTTCCAGTTCGTCGATTTTGCCACGTTCCTTCAACAGCGTTTCCAACTCGAAAGAATGGTCAAAATGGTCTTCAATGGCGCTTTTGCCTCGACCCGTCACAAATATGAACTCTTCGATCCCCGCAGCTTGGGCTTCTTCGACCGCATACTGAATCAACGGTTTGTCCACAACCGGCAACATCTCTTTGGGCATTGCTTTGGTTGCCGGTAAAAACCGGGTTCCCAAGCCACCAACGGGAAAAACGGCTTTTTTGATAGGTTTCGCCATGTCGCGTGTCCTTTACTTATGTACTCACGGGGTCACTCCGCCGCTGTTTGCGACCCGGCATGCCCCCCCCCCCCTCAAGGGGTGTAAGATCAAATGAATCCTTTCACGCAGATGGACCCTGATTGATTGAGTCGAGGAGTATTTCCTTCGCACGGTTAATTTTTGATGCAAGATATGTGGATCCACCCTGATCCGGATGCATTTTTTTCATTAATTTCTTATGCGCCACCTTTATTTCCATGACCGTCGCCCGACCCCCCAGGCCCAATATACTGCGCGCTTCCTCGGGCGTCATGGCGCCTTCTGACCCGGAATACGACTGGCCTGAACCGCTCCCGGGTGCTCCTGCTGAGGTATTCCGAAAGGCACTCCATTCGGCCGCGTGAACGCGTTCCAAGTAAGCCACGAGGAGGGTAGTGCTCTCTCCGTCGTTCTCTTCAAATTCCTTATATATTTCAGTAAGTTGAGAGAAATTCAACGTCTCCAATCCGACCCCTTGATAAGCGCCCTCAAGAATGGTTCCGGTCATCTCGCCGCTATCATGGTCGAGCACCATGCGGAGAAATCGGGTCGAGATTTCAGAGTGCTGGCCGGGGCTTGGTTTGTGCCCACCCAGGCCGGGAAATCCGGAGAAAGGTGACCGCCCCCCACCCCGCAGAAAAAGAGTTGCGAGAATGGCCAAAGGACTGGCAAGCGCTAAACGGCCCGTAAGCGCAAAAAAAGTCGCAATCAAGCCAAAAATCGTTGCGCCACCGATGCGAAGCCCCTTGGCGAGCGCTTTTGGGTCGGCATTGACCAGGACACGCCCTACCAACAACAAGGCAATAAGCAAAAATAAACCGAGAACGATCCACCCGATCATTCTGCGCCCTCTCCTGCTTCGACGTCAGATTTAGCCGATGTGAGGCGGCGCGTTAACAGCTGCGCATTGCCGCCTAACTTTTCGCTCAAATCAGTAAGCGCGCGCAACCCGCCCGCCGCATAGACCGCCACCGCGCGCAGCAAATCGCGCAATTGATCGGCGCTACTGCTATCGAAACGGCAATAAGCGCCCGTGGTCAACCGCGCGATTTCCCGGAATGTACGCTCGACCGCGGGATCATGACCCTCTTGAAACATAAAAGCCGGCACCCCCAAAAGTCCAAGCTCGCCGGCCAAAGCGCACAGGTCGTCGGCCGACTCTTCCATGCAATCGCCCACATATATAAGCGCGTCAACTTTAGTTTGTTTCGTTTCCGCGAGCGCATTGTGCAAAATCCGCGCAATTTGAGTGTGCCCGCCTCGGCAGCGCACTTTTGTCATGAGATTCAGCAGAGCGCTTGCGCTGTTGACCCATTTACTGTGCCGACATTCGCCAAATCCCCGAAAATAAACCATCTGCACATCAAGTCCTCCAATTGCCGCGGTTTCCATGAACATGTCGCCTTGAATTTGGCACGCCTGGTCCCAAGTCGGCTCGCGGCTGAGGGTTGCATCCATAGCAAAGATTAATCGGCCCCTGCGGCCGCCCTTGTTGGGCGGTGGCGTGGCCGCTACTTTTTCCAGAAAGGCATTCAGCTCCTGCTCCCGGACTTCAGGCTTTTTTGACTTCGCTGTTTCGATGGGTTGCTTCACGTCACGGGTCCCGGTTCCCAATCCTGTATACCGTTACTTATGTAGGGTGCAAATTGTCTTACACCAAGATCGCCAAAGTCAGTATACACCGTCATTGACTTACGATGGGATGCCGGATCTTAGGGTCATATTTTCGTATAGTCGAATTGGAATTGATCTGAAAAGGAACCATACTTGACCATGACTTTCGACGACGTACCTCTTGTGGATCGGCGTTCCGCTCCGGCGGCCCTGCGCAACCGGGAACCCATCCTCGGTGTTCTAAAATCGGTTCTGCCCGAGTTAGGCGCTGTCCTTGAAGTGGGCAGCGGCACCGGCGAGCATGCCGCGTGGTTTGCACCTCGCCTGCCGCACCTCGTGTGGCAACCTACTGAAGCCAATCCGGATATGCACGCCAATATTTCCGCATGGACGGCGGACTCCGGCGCGAACAATATTCTGCCCCCGCAAGATCTGGACGTTCAGAACGAAATTTGGCCGCCGGCCGAAAACCTCGACGACCTGATCGCAGTTTATGCAAGCTGTGTCGTGCATATTGCGCCTTGGGACGTGACCGAAGGACTGTTTCGGGGGGCTGAGAAATACCTGCCCAGCGGCGGCTTGCTCATCCTGTATGGGCCTTTTGCCATTGACGGTGAACACACAGCGCCCAGCAACGCGCAGTTCGATATGTCCTTGCGCTCAAGGGACCCGTCTTGGGGTGTGCGCGACCTGAATGATGTGACCCTATTAGGCGAAAGTCATGAGTTTGAGCGCAAGGCTATTATAGAAATGCCGGCGAACAATCTGTCGCTGGTGTTTCGGCGGATCTAATCGGGCGCGTTGCGCAGAAGAAACACCGCCCCTACTGTCGCCACCACTGCCATACCCGCCATCCAATAGTAGGCGCCGCCACCAATGGCCGCATACAAGGGACCCGACGCAAACATGGCAATGCCCATAAACACGCCCATGGAAGTGGACGCATAAACGCTTTGCGCTGTGGCCGAAAGATCGGCTGGCGTCGTGCGTTGAATTATGTGCATGGCGGCCAAGTGTGACGCGGCATACGTCATCGCGTGGAGCAATTGAATGGCAAACAGAACCGCAAGCGAACTGGCCTCGCTCGTGACCAGCCAACGCACAACACCCAGGGCGCAGGCGATAAGCAGCAAACGCTCAGGCCCCACCCGGGCAATCACCCGATTGCTGACAGCAAATAACAAAATTTCCGCAACCACTCCCTCGGCCCACAGGACCCCAATCATGGTTTTGCTGTAGCCTAGCGACAGCCAATGCAAGGTGGCGAAGCCATAATAAACCGCGTGGCTGGCTTGAATAAGACCCGCCACCAGCAGAAACAGTAAAAAGCGTCGTTGGAACACCAATTGTTGTGCCCGTGCCCAGGCGTGCGTGCCTTCGGCAGGTGTTAGTTTCGGTTGTTGGTCATGGGGTAGAATAAATGTGGCGAGAAAAACCACGATCGCCGCGCCGATGATCATCCACCACACAAAGATGACACTCTTGCCTTCCAAAAAAAGCCCGCCCGCAATCGCCGTCAGAATGAAAGCGACTGAACCCCACAGACGAATGCGCCCGTAGTCGAGTTTTTGATCATAGGTTGCGCGCACCGTCAGACTTTCCGCCAAAGGCATTAGTGCTGGAAAGAAGCAGGCCGACAGCATGGCGACCGGCAGCACGGTCCAAAAATTCCACGTCAGACCGTACAGTAGATAGGCTCCCACCATACCTGCGGCCAAAAACGACATTGTCTGGTGGCGTTTGCCGCGCAAGTCGGCGAAATGAGCGGCAAGAGGCGATGCAATCACGCGAGTCAGCAAACCGACCGCCAGCACAGTGCCGATTTCAGTCGCATCCAAGCCGCGTGCAGTCAGCCACACCGGCCAAAACGGCATCACAATGCCAACGACGAGAAACAACGCGCCGTAAAATACAGAGAGACGTATTGCCACCCACTTTGGCGGCGAAGAAGATACGGTTTGAGTCATAGATGTTCTGCGCAGGAAGATCCGCGCTCAATCTTTCATGCGCGACAAATACGCGCGCGCCAGTACTTTACTGTCCTCGACGGCCGGTTGGTCATAGGGATCAACACCCAAAAGATCGGCGGCAATGATGGTCTCAAGCATAAAATGCATCATCAGAGCTCCGAGCGTTTTTTCGTTCAATTCATCCATTTTGAACACCCGCGTGGGCAATTTGGCCTCAATTAGAGTGTTTGCCGTGGCGCGCTGTTCGGCATCCATCAGGTCACCCATGCGCCGGCCGCTCAAATAATCGAGGCCGATGCTGCCGGCAAGTTCGGCATCAATGCGTCCGCCGGTT
The DNA here is from genome assembly GCA_029941135.1 of Alphaproteobacteria bacterium. GTDB lineage: Bacteria > Pseudomonadota > Alphaproteobacteria > JAPYRI01 > JAPYRI01 > JAPYRI01. The sequence goes on from JAPYRI010000006.1 coordinate 27,201, forward strand.
CCTTGGGTATCGAGCATCAGAAAAGTAAACATCTTGTCCCGCGGGCCATCCAGGTAAAGTTGGAGCTGACTGTGTTGATCGACGGTGCCCATGGCGCGAATGGGTGTGGTGCCCTTGCCGCTTTTGCCCAGGCTCTCAGCCCACAACTGGCGATACCACAGACCAAACGGCGCGAGGCGGTCGATATAGGGCAGTAATACTGTCGTGCCATACCCTAGTGCCGACAAGCCGACACTGACCGCAGCGCCAATCGCCGGCGCCGAGGCCGCACCGGCGGCCAAGGTTGTGTCCAGCACATGAGCTGCGCCCAAACGTATTTCTTCCGCCCTCAAACCGCGAATCATGGCCGGCAAGGCGCCAACAACCGACAAAACGGAAAAGCGCCCACCGACGTCAGGATCATGGTCAATGACCGGAAGTCCGAAACTTTCCGCCAATTGACGCAATGGCGATGAGCCCGGCTGCGTAACGGCAATCGCATGCGCGGCCAACCCGCCATCGCCGAGGGCCCGGGTGAAGGCAGCGGCCAGCACGAGAAACTGAGCGAGTGTTTCAGCGGTGCCGCCCGACTTCGAAATAACGATGAGACCCGCGCGCTCGAAATTGAGAGCCTTGGCTAAGACATCCAATGTATGCGGGTCCACATTGTCCATGAAATGAACCCGGGGTCCCGAAATTTTAGCGAATGAATGCGTATCGGTGAGGGCGAGGATCGCCTGACCGCCTATACTTGAGCCGCCGGTGCCGAGCACCACCACGTCATCGAAATCAGTGGCAAAACGCTTAGCCAAAGGCGCAATTAACTCCAGATCATCCCGCCGATCAGGCAAGGCGAGCAAGGGCAAACCATTTTCGGCTTTGAGCGTGGCCAGGCGTTCGACCGATGCACTCGCCCGCATGATCAGTTGGTCGAATATTTGACGATCCAACAACCCGTCATCCACCTGCCAGGACAAACAGTCGTCCACAGTCTGTTCGTAACTCATAGATCCTCGCTTGGTCTTCCGCACTCAATACCGCCCACAATATCAGTCTGACGGGAGCATAAAGGCTTTAATCGTCACGGGACATGGTGGCGTTGCCCGCGATATAGTAAGACCTATGCAATCCTCGTTGGCGCCGGGTCTGAAAACTCCGGCTCTGGAAACAAGCCTTGTTTCGTCGGAATTTCTGTCATGCCCCAATCGCCATCGCCTTCTTCAATCAAACGCATCGGCGTGCTGACCAGCGGTGGCGATTGTTCGGGCCTGAACGCGGTTATCCGGGCGGTGGTATTCAGAGCCACTCAAACCTATGAATGGCAAGTGTATGGCATTCATAGCGGCGCACTGGGGTTGATGGAGCGTCCGCTGATGTATGAGGAGCTGAATTTAAGCCGGTTCCAGGGTCATATGTTGCGCACCGGCGGCACCATGCTGGGCACTACATCCAAGGGAGATCCGTTTCACTATCCCATGCCTGACGGCAGCTTTAAGGACCACTCGGGAGATTTCGTCAGGGGTTTTCAGGAACTGGGACTGGATGCGCTCATCGGCATAGGTGGCGATGGCAGTCTCAACTTACTGAGCCAATTGACGACCCAAGGCGGTATCGCTTTTGTCGGCATCCCCAAGACCATCGACAATGACGTGGCACTGACTGAATTCGCCGTCGGTTTTGCGACCGCAGTTAGCCATAACCGAGTGATGATCCTCGAAGTGATGGGTCGCGATGCCGGACACATTGCGATCAGTGCTGGGCTGGCGGGCGGCGCGGACGTCATTCTGCTGCCTGAAATTCCGTATTTGGAAGAGGGTGTCATCACTAAATTGAAATCCCTCATTGCCAGGGGCCAGAACCACGCGCTCATGGTAGTCGCCGAAGGTGTCGAGCCGACCGGCGGCAACAAAAACGACAACCGTAACGGCATTGGCGATTACCTCGGCGACGTGCTTGGCCGCCGACTCGACGCGGTTGTACGGGTCACCGTCCTTGGCCACTTGCAGCGCGGCGGGGCGCCGTGTTCCCAAGATCGTATACTGGCGCAAACCTTCGGCACGCGCGCCGTAGACATGGTTGCCGAAGGCAAACTCGATCGCATGGTGGCGTGGCGGGAACGGGGGGTGGTTGATGTTGCTCTGGACAAAGTCGTGCGCCAAGGCGAGCGTAAAGTTCTGACCGATGGCACCTACATTAGGACCGCCCGCGCGCTGGGCGTTTACGTGGGCGAAGACCATATGCAAACGACTGCGGAGCGCGTTTCCTGATGCTGCGATACGGTCTGAGCCGGGTGCGCAACGCCGTGCCCACCCTGTTGATCATAGTCACCATTGCCTTTTTCATGGTGCGACTAGCGCCCGGGGGACCGTTCGACGCCGAGCGCTCGTTGCCGCCGGAAATCGAGAAAAATCTCGCCGCCGCTTATCACTTGGACGAACCCCTACCCGCCCAGTACGTGCGCTACTTGAGTAATATCGTACGTGGAGACTTTGGGCCCTCGTTTAGATATCGGGACCATACGGTTAGCGAGCTGATTGCCATCGGTTTTCCGGTGTCGCTCAAACTAGGGATCGCAGCGATAGTGCTCGCCCTAGTTTTCGGCACTCTCCTTGGCAGTTTGGCGGCACTGCGGCAAAATTCTAGTGTCGATTACGGCGTTATGGGTACCGCTATGCTGGGGATTGCCATACCGGGTTTTGTCGTCGCCCCCCTGCTTAGCCTCGTGTTCGGCGTGCATTTGGGGTGGTTGCCTGCAGGCGGCTGGGAGGGCGGCGCGGTGCGCAATATGGTTTTACCGGTCACCGCGCTTGCGCTGCCGCAGATTGCAGTGATCGCGCGCCTCACACGTGGAAGCATGATTGAAATTCTGCATTCAGATTTTATTCGCACGGCACACGCGAAGGGATTGCCCGCGCGTCTCGTTGTTTTTCGTCATGCACTGCCGGGCGCCCTGATGCCGGTGGTGTCTTACCTGGGGCCGGCGGTTGCCGGCATTGTCACTGGCTCGGTGGTCATCGAGCAAATTTTCGGGCTGCCAGGAATTGGGCGCTTTTTCATTCAGGGGGCGCTCAATCGGGACTACACTCTGGTTACTGGCGTTGTCATCTTCTACGGATCATTACTCATTACCGCCAATTTGATTGTCGACCTGGTCTATGGCTGGCTTGACCCGCGGGTGCGCTATGAGTGAGAGCGACGTCGCCGTTCAGGAATTAGCCAAAGCAGGTGGTGGGCGCAGCTTATGGCAGGATGCCTGGCGCCGGCTGTTCCGCAACCGGGCTGCGGTTGCGAGCATGGCGGTTTTGACACTGATCACGTTGGCATCTGTCTTTGGACCGCTCTTGAGCCCCCACCCAGTCGACAAAATTTATTGGGACTTGATCGGCTCACCCCCGGATTGGCAAAACGGCTTCTACTTTGGTGCTGATGCAAATGGCCGGGACTTACTGGTGCGAACCCTGTACGGCGGCCGTATATCTTTGCTGGTCGGCTTGGTTGCAACCCTGGTCGCCCTGCTGGTTGGTGTCAGCTACGGCGCGATTTCGGGCTACGTAGGAGGTCGCATCGACAACCTGATGATGCGGTTTGTCGATATCCTGTACGCCATTCCGTTCATGTTTTTTGTTATTCTGCTGATGGTGTTTTTTGGCCGCAACATTATCCTCATCTTTCTTGCTATCGGCGGAGTCGAGTGGCTTGATATGGCCCGCATTGTGCGCGGCCAAACTCTCAGCCTGCGGGAAAAAGAATTTGTCGAAGCCGCGGTCGCGTCGGGTGTGCGCGGTGCCGCCATTGTGCGCCGCCACGTGATCCCCAATACCCTGGGACCGGTGATGGTTTACATGACGCTCCTGGTGCCCAAGGTCATTTTGGTCGAGAGTTTCCTGAGTTTCCTTGGCTTAGGGGTTCAGGAACCGATGACCAGTTGGGGCGTGTTGATCAGCGAGGGCGCCCGCCAAATGGAAGAAGCGCCGTGGATGATGGCGTTTCCGGCGGCGATTTTGGGGGTCACTTTGTTGTGCCTTAATTTTATTGGCGACGGATTGCGCGATGCGCTCGATCCTCGTGACCGCTGATGGCGCGAGGGGACACCATGGAACCGCTTCTTGTGGTCGACGATTTGCACACCTTGTTCACCAGCCCCGGGGGCGACGTGACGGCGGTAAACGGCGTGTCGTTCGAGATCAAACCCGGTGAAACCGTGGGCGTAGTCGGCGAGTCAGGCTCGGGCAAAAGTCAAACATTTATGTCGATTCTTGGACTTTTAGCCGCCAACGGTGTCGCCACCGGCAGTGCCCGTTTTAACGGACAGGAACTGATAGGCGCGTCAAATAAGGATCTCAACAAAGTCCGTGGACGTGCCATTGGCATAGTGTTTCAAGACCCTATGACTTCGTTGAACCCTTACCTGACTATTGGCCGACAATTGACCGAAATGTTGATGGTGCACCGAAATACATCCGCCAAAGACGCCCGCTATGCCGCCGCACAGGCGCTCAGTACTGTTGGCTTACCGGGTCCCTCCGCTCAATTGAGCCGTTACGCCCATGAGCTGTCAGGCGGCATGCGCCAAAGGGTGATGATTGCCATGGCCCTGATTGCTGATCCGCAATTGCTCATTGCCGACGAACCCACAACGGCCTTGGATGTCACCGTTCAGGCGCAGATATTGGAGTTGTTGCGCAATATCGGCCGGGACCGGCAGCGCTCGATCATCCTCATCAGTCACGATTTCGGCGTCGTTGCCGGCCTCGCCGACCGGATATTGGTTATGTATGCGGGCACAATCGTCGAAGAAGGTCCTGCGGCCGACGTGTTCCAATCGCCGCGTCATCCTTACACTCAGGCGCTTATGGCGTGTACACGCGGTCTTGACCCTGAGTCAAACGAGGCACCTAATCCAGAACTTCCGACCGGACATTTGCCAACCATCCCCGGTCAGCCACCTGACCTACGACGTCTGCCTATGGGGTGTGCTTTTCAACCCCGGTGCAGCCAAGCCCGTGCCCGCTGTTTATTGAGCGCGCCCGAAAGTTACCCAGTTGGAGACGAGCGCCGTTCCTCATGTTTTCTCGAACGCGAAGGCATGGCACCCTCCTTGGTGCCGTCACCATGAGTGATCAATTACTTGCCGTGCGCCACCTGCGGGTGCTGTTCCCGCTTAAAGGGGGCCAGAGCGTGCATGCGGTGGACGACGTATCGTTTGGATTACGCGACCGTGAGTCCCTAGGCATTGTCGGCGAATCCGGTTGCGGCAAGTCGACCCTCGCCCGCGCGGTGATGAACCTGCAAGCACTCACCAGCGGACAAATTATATGGCGCGGCGTGTTTATAGATACGCTCAAACGGCGTGAGCTGCGCGACCGGCGCCGCGAATTTCAAATGATCTTTCAAGACCCGCTCGCATCCCTCGACCCGCGTATGACAGTGGCGAAATTAGTGGCCGAGCCCCTGCGCGCCCTGCGTCCCAATTTGCGGACTGAGGAAGTGCGCAGCATGGTCAATTCGATAATTGATCGCGTAGGATTGGATGTGTCGGCCTTGGACCGTTATCCCCACGAATTTTCCGGCGGGCAATGTCAACGCATCAGCATCGCCCGCGCCCTGGTGGTTGAACCCAAACTTTTGGTGTGCGACGAGCCGGTCAGTGCCCTCGATGTTTCGGTACAGGCGCAAATTCTCAATCTACTCAAGGAGTTGCAGGAAAGCTGCGACCTGAGCCTGATATTCATTTCACACGACCTGTCGGTGGTACGCCACATGAGCGATCGGGTGATGGTGCTCTATTTAGGTAAGATTATGGAGTTGGGTGACCGGGATCGGTTGCTCAACAATCCGCGCCACCCTTACACCCGTGCCCTCATAAATTCCGCGCCGGCTCCTGACCCGAACAAGGAGCGCGACCGCCTCGCACCACTTCTTGAAGGCGAAGTGCCGTCTCCCATCAACCCACCGTCAGGCTGCGTGTTCAGGACGCGCTGCCCCAAAGCGGCAGAGCGTTGCGCCAAGGATGTACCCGACCTGCGCCCCATCGGCCCCGGCCAGAACGTCGCCTGCCACTTTCCGGAGTAATCGGTTTTTTTGGTGGCGAGATTTAGGTATTATCAGGTCATTCATTGACCTGAAAAGGGGTGAAATATGTCCACTAATGGTGGCACTTCCCAAATATATGACGCGATCGTTGTCGGTAGCGGCATTTCAGGCATGTACCAACTGTATCGCCTCCGTGAATTGGGACTGTCGGTTAAGGTCTTTGAGGCCGGCAGCGACGTTGGCGGAACTTGGCGTTGGAACCGCTACCCGGGCGCTAGGTTCGACTCGGAAAGCTACAGCTATGGCTACTCGTTTTCGGAAGAACTGTTGGATGAATAGAAGTGGAGAGAACATTTCGCGCCTCAGCCCGAAACACTAGAGTAACTCAATTTTGTCGCCGACAAATTTGAGTTGCGCAAGGACATTGAGTTCAATACCCGCGTAATTTCGGCAACTTTTGACGAAGAAAACAGCACATGGGCGATTGCGACCGATAGCGGCAGTTCTGCCATCGCACAACATTTAGTCTTGGCTGTAGGTCCCCTATCGGTGCCAAAAATATTGAACATTCCCGGTATGGATTGTTTTGAAGGGGAAGCGTTTCACACTTCTAACGCTCCCCGCGACCCGAACGGCTTCGGTCCCAAGTACACCGATTTCAAGGGCTTGCGGGTGGGTGTCGTGGGTACTGGCGCCACCGGTGTCCAAGTCATTCAAGAGACTTCCAAGACAGCGGATCAACTGACTGTCTTTCAATTGGAACCCGAATACTGCTCACCCCTGCACAATGGCCCTATCGATGATGAAACCCAGAAGGAAATAAGGGCGAACTATCCCGAGATGTTCAAAAAGTGCCGCGAGTCCTTCGGCAGCTTCGTTCATGACTTTGACGAGCGCTCGGTATTGGACATGGCCGATGAAGAACGGGAAGCATTTTTTGAAGATCTATACGGGCGGCGTGGTTTCGCCATTTGGCTGGCCAATTGCGCCGACATATTGACCAACCCGGCGGCCAACGATCTGATTACCGAGTTTATCCGACGTAAAATCCGCGAGCGGATCAACGATCCAGCGGTGGCCCCACGTTCCGCAAAACTTGCGATGACGTCGCTGCCAACGGTTACGAAGGTATTAGCTTGAAGTAAGGCGAGCCTACTTCTCTTTCGCGTAACCCAATTCTTTTAAGGCATCGCTAATTTCGTCGAGGATGACCGGGTCATCGATGGTCGCGGGTATTTTGAAGCTTTCGCCGTCGGCGATCTTGCGCATGGTGCCGCGCAAGACCTTGCCCGAGCGCGTTTTGGGCAGGCGTGCAACCACGGTCACTATCTTGAACGCTGCCACCGGGCCGATGGTATCACGCACCAATTGTACGATTTCGACGCAAATCTCATATTCCGGTCGGTTAACGCCCGCGTTTAAGACCGCGAAGCCCAACGGCACCTGGCCCTTCAACGCATCGGCCACGCCAATGACCGCGCATTCGGCCACATCCTGGTGGCTCGCCACCACTTCTTCCATACCGCCGGTGGACAGGCGGTGCCCGGCCACGTTGATGATGTCGTCGGTACGGCTCATCACATAAAAGTAACCGTTTTCATCTTCGTAACCCGCATCGGCAGTTTTGTAGAAGCCGGGGAATTCGCTGAGGTACGATGAAATATAGCCATCGTCGTTGTGCCAAAGCGTTGGCAAACAGCCAGGCGGCAAGGGAAGTTTGACCGATATGGCGCCAATGTCGCCCGCCGCAACCCGGTTGCAGTTCTCATCCAGCACTTGAATGTCGTAGCCCGGCACGGGCTTCGTGGGCGAGCCGTGTTTGACCGGCAAAGTCCCCAGGCCGACGCAATTCGCCAAGGCTGGCCAGCCGGTTTCGGTTTGCCACCAGTGGTCGAGCACCGGCACTTTCAGTTTATCCTCGGCCCACTGGATGGTGTCCGGGTCGGCGCGCTCACCGGCCAAAAACAAGGTTTCGAATTTGCTGAGGTCGTATTTTTTCAAATACTCGCCCTTGGGGTCATCGCGTTTGATGGCGCGGAACGCGGTCGGCGCCGTGAACATGGCCTTGACCCCGTGTTCTTCGATCACCCGCCAATAGACGCCGGGGTCTGGGGTGCCGACGGGCTTGCCTTCAAACAGAACGCTGGTCGCACCGTGTACTAAGGGGCCGTAGACGATGTACGAATGTCCAACCACCCAGCCGACATCAGATGCCGCCCACCACACGTCGCCGGGGTCGATGCCATAGACATTTTTCATGCTCCATTTGAGCACCACCATATGACCGCCGTTGTCGCGCACCACGCCTTTGGGCACACCGGTCGTGCCCGAGGTGTAGATAATGTAAAGCGGATCGGTTGCCGCCACCGGCACGCATTCAGCGGGCTCTGCGTTGGCCACTGCATCGTTCCAGTCGATATCCCGTCCCAGCACCATGTCCGCCACTTGCTGCTCGCGCTGATGAATGATGCAATGCGTCGGTTTCTCGGTTGCCACCTCGATTGCCTGATCCAGGAGCGGCTTGTAGGCAACAATGCGGCCCGGCTCGATGCCGCACGAGGAGGCGACAATCACTTTCGGTTTGGCGTCGTTGATGCGGGTGGTGAGTTCGTTTGCGGCAAACCCGCCGAACACAACCGAGTGTATCGCGCCCAGGCGCGCGCAGGCGAGCATGGCGATTGCCGCTTGCGGCGACAGCGACATGTAGATGAGCACCCGGTCTCCCTTCTCGACGCCCAAGTTGCGCAGGGCACCTGCAAACACCGCCACCTGATCGCGCAGCTCGCGATAGCTGAATTTTTCGATCTTGCCGGTGATTGGGCTGTCGTAGATGAGCGCGGTCTGGTCGGCGCGGCCGCCATCCACATGACGGTCCAAAGCATTGTAGCAGGTGTTGACCACGCCGCCGGTGAACCAGCGATAGAACGGAGCGTTGCTGTCATCCAGCACCTTGTCCCAAGGCTCATACCAATCGATGTCCCTTGCCGCTTCGGCCCAGAACCCCTCGGGGTCATCAAGCGAGCGCCGATAAACTTCATCGTAGCGGTTGGTCATTTCTTAGAGACTCCCGTCCTATTATTCGCCCTCAATAACCCGTGCCGTTGCGGGCGTATCTCCTGCCACGACGCGTTCTAAATTTGGCCCTCGACCGTGTTCAGAGATAGTCTTTTATAATTTTTCCGTAGGGAAGGTAACCGTTGAAGAAGCCATAGAGGCAGTTATCAACCTTTTCGACCGCCAATTTGTACCAGGGGTCGTTGATGGACGGGCTGTCGTAGACGAGGGAGCCCGGCCCCTTCCACAATTCGGTGAGACCATCGGTCGCAATAATCGGCTTCACATCGAAGTCACACGAGACAAGTTGCGCGAGCGCAGGACCCGCATTTTCACCTCGATCTTCGGCATCGGGAATGACCTTCAATGAAACAATCGGCAACATGGTAAAATCGTCGGCGGGCACATTGTCAACCGTGCGCATGATGCCGGTTGCGATGCGGTTGCCCTTGGGCCTCTCGATAATGCCCATGTACTGCTCGCTCTGCTGGGTAATCTCGATAAGGCCAAGCTTTTTGGGATAGCCCCAGATCTCACGTCCGCCAATGAGCGGCGCTTCCTGATCAACAAAAAGATTGGGTACATAGGTCATCGGTTGACCTTCGAAGCTGCAGTTAATGCCCAGAATGGCTTCGTGATAGGGCCCAAATGTCGAGAAATGATAGTGGGCAAAAATGATCGTCGCAGTTGCCGGTTCGGTCAGTTCAAGACCCTCCGGCAGGATATCAAGCGCTGCCTCCGGGTCGGTCTTATAGGTGATGAACATCATCTCCATATTGCGGTAATAATACGGCGGCGATTGCACCGCCGGTGCGGTCACCGGCATGCTGGCGCCGAACTGATCAGCCGTCAGTTTCCCCATCTTGCCCATGCGTGCTTACTCCCCTTCAATTCGTACATATTTTGTTATTGGCTGTGGTGCCCGGTTCAATACGTCTTGATGACTTTTCCCTTGGGCAAATAGAAATTGAACTTGCCAAAGGTGCACGCCATAACCTCACGCACCGGCAGTTCATGCCACGGATCATTGGCAGTTTGGGCTTCGTAAACCAGTGAACCGGGGCCGGTCCACATTTCGGTAAGGCCATCGGTAGCGACAACAGGGGCGATATTATACTCGGTCCGGACCAGTTGAGAGATAGCCTGACCCCGATTGCCGTTTGGCTCCGCGTCCGGGATCATTTTGAGCGAGATTGACGGCGCCGCGGCGAAACCGTCCCCGGGCACGTTATCGACCGTGCGCATGATGGCGGTCAGAATCCGATTGCCTTTGGGCCGCTCGACGATCCCCATGGTTTGCTCTGACTGATTGATAATCTCGATATGAGCGAGCTTTTTCGCGTAGCCCCAAATCTCGCGGCCCGCAATCAGTGGCGCTTCCTGATTGGTGAACAAATAGTGTGTATAGCTGACCGCCTCACCGTCCAACAGGCAGGGAATGGCGAGAATGGTCTCAGGATAAGGCCCGAAAGTCGAAAAATGATAATCGGCAATGGTGACCACGGCGACCGGATCGTCTTGCAGCTCCAAACCCTCGGGCAGGATGCGTTGGATGGCATCCGCGTCCGTGCGGTATTGGACGAACATCATACTGACGTCCCGGTACCAGAATTGTTTATCCTGAATAGCCGGTGCCGTTACCGGCATGGTTTCTTTGAATTTATCGAGGGTAAGCCGTCCCATTCTACCCATGATGTCTCTCCTCCCGGTTATCGTGGCTACACGAAATTTCTGTTGGTAAAACGGTAGCGATTACGGGCGCGCGGGACAAGTCGATTTCCAAAAAACCACCTGCTAGAGGCGAATCGATGTAAGGTAAGCCGCTCGCGCCAACGAATACACCCTTCAGGCGCTGCAGCTAAGGAGATGACGATCATGATCAAACGACTTTTTGCAGTTGCCGCCGTAGCGGTATTGTTTTCCGGACCGGCACTCGCCGGTGGTTGTCCGATGGCCGTAAAGGCCGCTGCTGACGGCCTCGCCCAAAACACCTCGCTCAGCGCGGAACAAAAGACCGAAGTTCAATCTCAGATCGACCAGGGCGCCAAGCAGCACGCGGACGGCGACCACAGCGCTTCCATGGCGACACTTAAAATGGCGCTGCACACCCTAGGTCTGGATAAGAGCTAAATTTACCGCCAGTAGACAATGCGCTCACGGCGGCGGACCAAACGGTTCGAGCCAAGTTGACTTGCCGCGCTGCGCGCCGGCGGGAGAGCGGGCGCACTAAATAACTGGCGGACCGTAGTCGCGGTCTGGATTGCACATTAGTAAGATTTGGGCAGACCCAGTACTTTTTCGCTGATGTAGTTGAGGATCATCTCGCTGCTCACCGGCGCTATTTTCGCGATCATAATCTCGCGGAAATAGCGTTCGACGTGATATTCCTTAGCGTAACCCATGCCGCCGTGGGTGAGGATCGCGCGCTCGCACGCTTTAAATCCGGCTTCCGAAGACAGCAATTTGGCGGAGTTAGCCTCGGCACCGCATTCTTCGCCCGCGTCATACAGCGCTGCCGCATGAAACGCCATCAGGTTTGCGGCTTCCAGTTCGGCCCAGGATCTTGCGAGTGGGTGCTGGATGGATTGGTTCTGACCGATCGGCCGGTTAAACACCACACGTTCATTGGCGTAGGCGACCGCGCGGCTGAGCGCCAACCGGCCGATGCCGACGGCTTCCGCCGAGATCAGCACACGCTCCGGGTTAAGCCCATGCAGTAAATAGCGAAACCCCTTGCCCTCTTCACCGATCAAATCTTCCTTGGGCATGTGCATGCCATCGAAAAACAACATGTTCGAATCGACCGACATGCGGCCCATTTTCTCGATCTCCCTCACCTCTACTTTGGAGCGGTCGAGATCGGTATAAAACAAACTGAGGCCATCCACCGGACGCTTGGTCTCTTCGATGGGAGTAGTGCGGGCGATCAGCAGCATTTTATTGGCGGACTGGGCCGTCGTGGTCCAAATCTTGCGGCCATTGACAACGTAGTCCTTGCCGTCCCACGCAGCGCGCGTGGTCAGCCGCGTGGTATCAAGACCCGCGTCAGGCTCAGTCACGGCAAAACACGCCCGGTCCTCACCTTTGATCAAGGGCGGCAGCATGCGCTTTTTCTGCTCTTCGGTGCCAAACTTAACAATCGGGTTGGGACCGAAAATATTCAGATGCACGGAGCTTGCGCCAGCCTGGGCCGCGCCGGACTCAGCAATCGCCTGCATCATAATCGATGCTTCTGTGATCCCAAGACCCGAGCCGCCGTATTCTTCCGGCATGGAAATGCCCAGCCAGCCACCGGCAGCGACATCTTTTACGAACGCTTCGGGGAACTCGCCGTCGTGATCCCGGTCGAACCAATAATCATCGTCATACTTGGCACACAAGCGCAATATGCTGTCGCGAATGGCCTGCTGATCGTCGGTTAGTCTGAATACCATCTTGTCCTCTTCTCAATCTTGTCGCCTGACTTAAGCGAGCGACGGGTCGTCCTGAACCTTGACAATCAACTTACCCTGATTGGTGCCAGCGTACAGTGTGTGAAGGGCGTCAACCGCGTTCGACAGATCATCGACCACATCGACCCGGTATTTGAGCCGCCCGTCGTCAAGCCAGGTGGCCAAGTCGGCATAACACTGCGCCATTTGATCCATGAAGTCGAAAACAATGAAGCCTTCCATCTTGATGCGTTTGACGATGATGTTGAGCAATGCGCGTGGACCTGCCGGCAATTCAGACAAATTATAGGCCGAGATCCAGCCGCACATGGATATCCGGCCGTTTTGGTTCATGAGGTTCAACACGGCGTCCAGAATGTCAGAGTCACCGACTTGCTCGAAATGGCAGTCGATGCCATCGGGACATAATTTTGCCAGCGCTGCCGGAACGTCCTCGGTTTTATAGTTAATCGCTGCATCGAACCCGAGCTCTTCAGTAATCCATGTGCACTTCTCGTCCGAGCCAGTAATGCCGATTACCCGGCAGCCTTTAGTTTTGGCGATCTGACCGACAAGCGAGCCAACCGCGCCGGCGGCCGTGGTCACGACGACGGTCTCACCTGGCTGGGGTTTGCAGATATTTAATAGCCCGAAATAGGCGGTCGGCCCAACAATCGCATAAATGCCCAAGTGCGCGCCAAACGCCTGCTTGTTCAGATCCGGCGATTTTGCCCAGCCTTCACCGTTGGTGACGCTGTAATCTTCCCAGTGGCCAAAACCACTGACGGTGTCGCCCACGGAAAAACCGGGGTGCTTGGATTCTTCGACGACACCAACAGTGAAACCCTCCATGACCCCACCCAAGGGTATGGCCGCTTTGTATGTGTCACCCTCGTTCATCCACGCGCGGTTGGCGGGATCGAGAGAGAGATGAAGGTTTTTTACCAAAATCTCGCCATCGCCAGGTGATTTGATTGGCTCCTCGCCAAACGCCATCACGCTGTCGAAGTCTTCTCCGACCGGACGCCCGGTGAGACGCCATTGTCTGTTCATATTGCTCATCATCGAATTCCTACCTAAAACCCTAGTGTTCAGCCGAGCAGCGGGTCGTCTTGCACTTTGACGATCAATTTACCCTTGTTGGTGCCGGCATAAAGCGTGTGCAACGCCTCGACCGCGCCGGAGAGATCGTCAACCACATCGACACGGTACTTGAGTTTCCCATCTTCGATCCATTGGCGCATGTCAGTGTGGCTTTGGGCGATGCGTTCGGGAAAATCGAGCACAATAAAGCCCTGCATTTTGCCGCGCTTCATGACCAGATTGGCTAGACCACTCGGCCCGGCAATTGGCGCCGTCGCGTTGTAACCCGAAATCCAGCCGCACAATGAAATGCGCCCATATTGATTGAGCTGGGTTAAGACCGCGTCCAACACTTTGGCGTCACCCACTTGTTCGAAATGACAGTCGATCCCGTCCGGACAATGTTTGAGGAGTGCCTTAAAGACGCTTTCGGTTTTGTAATTGATTGCCGCGTCGTAGCCGAGTTCTTGGGTCATCCACGTGCATTTTTCGTCGGACCCTGTGATCCCCACCACCCGGCAGCCTTTGATCTTCGCGATTTGACCCACGAGTGAGCCGACCGCTCCGGCCGCCGTGGTAACCACCACAGTTTCGCCCGGTTGCGGATCACAGACGTCAAGCAAACCCACGTAGGCAGTGGGGCCAACGACGGAGAACACACCCAAGTGAGCACTGAACGGCGCAGCGCCAATGTCCGGCGCCGGCTCCCAGCCCGCGCCATCGGTCACGGTGTAATCTTCCCAATGGCCGAAACCATAGAGCACGTCGCCGACAATAAAATCGGGGCTTTTCGATTCCGCCACAATGCTCACGCAAAAGGCTTCCATGACCCCGCCCAAGGGAATGGCAGCCTTATAGCTGTCGCCCTCGTTCATCCACACCCGATTGGCCGGATCGAGGGAGATATGAAGGTTCTTGACCAAGATTTCATCGTCGCCAGGGGTGCCAATAGGTTCTTCCCCAAACACCAGGCAGTCGTCGAAATCTTCGCCGACCGGCCGTTTCGTCAGGCGCCACTGCCTGTTCATATTTCCCATGGACAAACGTCTCCCCTTTTTCCGAGTGGCGCGCCGCTGGTTGAATGGCCGGACGCGGAACTTCAATGATCGGCTCTAAAGATAAACCGTACCGCCATCAACCATGACTGTTTGGCCAGTGACGAATTTGCTTTGATCGCCCGCCAAATAAAGGACGGTCCCTGCCAAATCCGCTGCCTCAAGATTGCGATTGAGACTTTGCTGGCTGGCAATGATCTGTTTGCCTTTCTCCAACTTATCACCGAAGAATTCAACGGTCCCTTCGGTCATCACTGCCGACGGACCGATGGAGTTTACCCGGATCCAATCCCGGCCCAATTCGCGGGCAAGGCCGCGTGTGATCCCGATCACCGCCGCTTTCGACACCGTGTAATGAAGTGCATAGGCGAGACCATAAACTGCCGCCAGCGACGTGATGTTGATAATGCTACCGCCACCGACTTCGCGCATGGCAGGCACCACGGTTTTGCAGCACTGCCAAATGCCGGTCACGTTTACATCCATGGTCCGGTTCCATTCATCCGGGTCAAGGCTGTCGAAGCGTCCCCCCTTGAGGCCGCCATACAGGGCCGCATTGTTGACTAGAATGTCAATGCGGCCAAATTCCGCGATCGCTTTGTCCGCCGCCGCTTGGCAACTGTCCATATCGGTCACATCTTGACGAAGGCCCAGTGCCCGCCCACCGGCGTTGGTGACCTGGCCCACGGTTTCGTCGCAGTCCCGTACGTCAGTTGCGACAACGCAGGCACCTTCGGCTGCTAAGCGCACCGCAAATTCCTGACCTAACCCGCGCGCCGCCCCAGTGATGATGGCTACTTTACCGTCCAAACCCGTATCCATGAAAAGATCCCCGTTGATAAATGAAATCGAAACGCTACCCTACAGGGCCCTGGACCAAAGGTTCAATACCGGAAAGCCCAAAGGTTCAATGCCGGAAAAGACCGACGCCAGCGCCAACTAAATATTGGTAACGCTTCCATCGTCAGCGGTCACGATCGCTGAAACTTGATCAAGTTCCACAACAACGGCGCGGACACCATCCAACGGCATGGCCGAAAATCCGGTCGATAGGGCATCTGCCAATGTGGCCGTGGGGGCAACGACGGTAACACCGGCATGGAAGTTTGCGCTGGACCCGGAATTGGGATCAAACAAATGGTGAAACCGACCGTCGCCGCCAAACCGCGTCCCGTAACCGCCTGAAGATGCGACCGCACGATTGTCCACGTTGATGATTTGCGAGAATTTGTCTGTAGAGAGGGGATTGGTCAGACCTACACGCCAGGGCCGCCCGTCCGGGTGCCGCCCCAGTCCGCGCAGTTCACCCATATTCACAAGCACTTGATCGACACCCCCGGCTTTCAGCATATCGGTGACGCGGTCCGTAATAAAACCCTGTGCAATGCCATTTAGAGTAATCGCCATTCCTTTTTTCAATAGGTTAATTTGGCGTGCGCTCACACTAATTGCACTGTAATTCACCAGCCGTCGGGTCCGGTCGACGGCAGTGGCGGGAGGTCCCTCAGGATCTGCACTTAATTGCGAAAAATGATCCACAAAAAGCCGCCACAAGGGTTGCACAGTGACATCAAACGCGCCGTGGGTTATATCGCCAACATTTCGACTTTGGGTGAGAAGAGCCCCCAACTCCGCCGGCGGATCGACTAAAAATCCCAACTGATTGAGCTCGGACAAAGCTGATCCAGGATCGAATATGCTGAAGATGCTTTCCAGCCGACGTACTTCCTTGACGCATGCCTTTACTATTTGCGCGGCGGCATTCCGGTTCGGATGATAAAGGGTGATCGACGCATTGGCACCCAACGCCCTGCCGCGCCAGATTACCGGCAATGCAGTCACAGCCAGCGTTGTGCCCGGCAGGGCGACAAACGCGCTGGTCGCCCCGACGATCCGCAACATCCGGCGGCGGGAAATCAAATCACTTTTTATGGGAGTTTTGGTCACGCCCTGACCCGTTTGGATTCTCAAGTGAGAACAGTTCTATTTAATTGCAATTAATTCGCATTAGCACTTTATTTCACAGTTTATATGAGTATCATGCCGTTCTTCTATCTGCAAACGATTCGCAAAAATTTTCCATAAATTAACTACGGTTAATATGGGTCAGCCTCCTTAAGCGGGGTAGAGAACTGCCACAACCCGTCTAAGAAAAGGACAATTGATATGCCGAAGAGAAAAACTAAACCGTGGCAGTATGCAAGCACGATCACCATTGCTGTTGCACTAGCGTGCATGTTGGTGCCGCAAACGGTCGCGGCTGCCGAAAAAATGCCGAGCCCAGAAGATATGTGGGCGGTTATCCAAGCACAGCAGCGGCAGATCGCAGACTTGATTAAAAGATTGGATATCACTGACGGGAAGATTGAGGCAACCGAGCATAAAGTGGAGGTCACCGAACAGAAAGTCGCCGAAACCGAAGAAAAAGTTGAAGCCGCAGGCGCAATGATCGAAGAAACCCACGCGCAAAACGCTTCTGGCGGCGATGGCTGGTGGCAGCGCACGTCTTTGGGCGGCTACGGCGAGATGCATTACAACGGCGGCAACGCGGACGAAATCGACTTTCACCGCTTTGTCTTGTACGTGGGCCACGAATTTAACGATCGCATTCGGCTGAAGTCAGAGATTGAACTGGAGCATTCGATCGCAGGGGAGGGCAAAAACGGCGAAGTGGAGCTGGAGCAAGCGTTCGTCGAGTTTGACATCAATGATCAGAATACAACCCGTGCAGGACTGTTTCTAATCCCAGTAGGAATCATGAACGAAACCCACGAGCCGCCCACTTTTTACGGGGTCGAGCGCAATCCGGTCGAGAAGAATATTATCCCCACCACCTGGTGGGAAGGCGGTGTATCCTGGGCAACCCGATTTGGCTCAGGCTTTAGTGTGGACTTGGCTGCGCATTCGGGGCTGGATGTACCCGACACCGGCGGCAACGCCTACAAAATCAGAAGCGGCCGCAAGAAAGTGTCGAAAGCACCGGCCAAAGACTTGGCATACACCGGCCGCGTGAAGTGGAGCGGAATGCCGGGCGTAGAAGTTGCCGTCACGGGCCAGTACCAAGGTGACATCACCCAAGGAAACACAGACACTGAGGCCTTTTTTATCGAGGCGCACACCAATATTCAGCGCGGCCCGTTTGGCCTTCGTGCCCTTTATGCCCGCTGGGACTTGAACGGCCCCGAGCCCAAAATGCTCGGTCGCGACGAACAATATGGCTGGTATGTAGAGCCGTCCTACCGCACAGAGGTGCCAGGGGGCGAAGCGGGTATTTTTGTCCGCTACAATGAATACGACATGGCGGCCGGTGGCATGGGCGACAGCAAGTACACGGAAACCAGTTTTGGCATCAACTATTGGCCGCACCCGGACGTAGTGTTGAAGTTCGATTATCAATTCCAAAACGCACCTCAGGGGGAAGCCGGAGATGACCGCGCCAATCTTGGGGTCGGCTTCCAGTTCTAAGAGGACAGAAAAATGCAATTTTGCTTGCGGCATTGCATCTTGGCTTGCGTGATGTTGACATTGGCGCTTCCTGCCGCAAGCGCTAAGGACGTCTATCAAGACCCCTCGGCGTTTGTGGCAGATGCCTTTGGCGGCGCGGCGCCGGAGCCCAAATTGCTTTGGGTCACCCGCAAGCTAAAACCTCGGGTCCGCGAAATTCTGGACCGTAACTTGGGGCAATTGCGTATCCGCTATTGGGCGCGCGAAAGCCGAACCGTGTGGATTTTGGACGAGATCGGCAAGACCAAACCGATCACCACCGGCATTGTCATCGACAATGGTCAGATCGCGCAACTGAAGCCCCTTGTGTATCGGGAAAGCCACGGGTGGGAGGTGCGTTATCCGTTTTTTACCGATCAGTTCATCGGCTTAACCCTCAATAACGACAATAAATTGAGCGAACACGTAGATGGTATATCGGGGGCAACTTTGTCGGTGAGCGCTTTAAAGCGCGTTGCCCGCCTCGCTCTTTATTTTGATGCCCAAGTGAGCGCGAAGCATGACTGAGTTGTCCCCAAACCATATTGAACGGCGCCGAAACGGCGACCGGCGCAAAATTGGCAAGCGGAAAAAATTGATCCTCAAGTGGCACCGGACACTCGGGTTGGTCTCCGCTTTGTTCCTGGTGTTTTTGGCCATAACCGGCGTGATTTTAAACCACGGCCCGGCACTCGGCCTCGACGGACGCACCATCGACAGCCCGTGGCTACTCGACTGGTACGGCATGGAACTTAGGGATGAAATCATCAGCTATCGCGCAGGCGACCATTGGCTGAGTTGGTCGGACGACCATCTGTTCCTCGATGGCCGGGCAGTGGTAGAGCGCGCGGCTGAATTGAATGGCGTCGCTCGGACTGAGGACGTGATCGTCGTCGCGACCCTCGACACCGTCTATCTGTTGACCCGCGAAGGTGATTTGATTGAGCGCCTGACCGGTGCAGCCCTCCCCGGCCCTATTGTCCGCTTGGGAGAAACAGCCGATAACCAATTGATCGTTGAGACCGAGGCGGGCAGATTTGCTGCCAAGGCCGGTTTTATGGGCTGGGCCCCGACCGAATTGAACGCCCTGTGGTCTGTGCCAACTCCCACATCTGATCCCATTCGCCAAAAAGTCTTGGTGGATTACCGCGGTGAAGGCCTACCCTGGTCGCGGGTACTACTGGATTTACATTCCGGGCGATTGTTTGGCTCGTGGGGTCCTTATGTAATGGATGCCACCGCGATCATCCTCGTGATCCTCGCCCTTACCGGCTTGATCAATTGGAAACGCCGGCGCTAGCTCTCAAGCTCAAACAACCCCATGTTCGCGGCTTGCCCAGTCGAGCGTGTCGGCGAGCGCCAAATCAAACCGGCGGAAGAGTTCGTCGATTTCGTTCGCCGTGATCACCAGGGGCGGCGCCAAGACAGCGCACTCGCCGGTCGCCCTCACCATGAGGCCGTGAGCCAAAGCGCGTTCGCCGAAAAACCCAGCGATAGAGCCCGGTTTGTCCGCCCGGCGCTTGGTCGCTTTATCGAGCACAAACTCAACCGATCCGGCGAGGCCCACGTGACGTACCTTACCGACGAGGGGGTGATCCGCGTATCCCGCTAGCTTGCTACCCAGAACCGCCCCCATGGCCCGCGCATTCCCGAGCAAATTTCGCTTTTCGATGATTTCGATGGTCTTCAGCGCCACCGCCGCACCCACCGGGTGCCCGGCGTATGTTCCCGCATGCGCAAAGGTGCCAAGTGCGTCGCTACCTTTCTCCAAACCCTCATAAAATTCGCCCGACATGGCCACAGCCGAGACGGGGAAATAGGCCGACGTAATCGACTTGGCCATGGTCATGCAATCGGGATCGATGCCATAGGTCTCTGCGCCCCAGAAATTGCCTGTGCGGCAAAACCCGGTGACCACTTCGTCATCCAAATAACGAATGCCATAGCCCCGAAGCAGCGCTTGCAACTTCTGAAAATAGGTGGCGGGCGGGGTCAGCAGACCGCAAGAGAACGACACCGGTTCGGTAATGAATGCGGCGAATGTTTCCGGGTCTTCTTTTTGCAACAAAGTGTCCAGATCGGCGACCAGGCGGGTGGCGTACGCGTCCTCGCTCTCGCCCTCATATGCCTGATTGTAATGATCCGGCTGCGCCACATGAAAGATACCGGGCAGGGGCAGGCCAAACTCCGCATGATGATCAGTAAAGCCAGTGAGGCTGCTGGCGACCAGGGTGCCACCGTGGTAACTGCCCAGACGCGCGATCACTTTGGTACGTTTTTCTTCCCCATTCATGATGTTCCTGAAATGCACGAATTTCAGCAGGAACTCGTTCGCTTCTGAGCCGGTGGCACCAAACGCCACTTTGGCGTTTTCCATCGGCACCAAGGCCGCCAGCTTATCGGCGAGCTCCAATACCACCGGTACTGATTTTTGCTGGGCGGAAATATAAAATGGTAATTTTTGGTACTGCTCAACTGCGGCGTCGATCAATTCGGGTTCGCTGTACCCCAATGCCGCGCAGTAAAACGAAGAAGTTGCTTCCAGGTAATCTTTGCCCTGTTCGTCAAAAACAAAGATGCCTTCGCCCCGAGTCTGGACCAGAGTCTTGCTGCGCACCCCGTCGGATAGGTTTTGGAACCCGAACATCAGGCTCAGTTCGTCCGAGTTTCGCAATTGATCTTCAACTCTACGCACCATCGCTCTCCCCCTCACTTTCCGCATGGTAGCGTGCCCCGGGCACCAAACACCACTCCCCTTGCGCTCTCACGGGTTTCCACGGCACAATGCGCGGCCGGAAAGGGACCAGTGACTTAAAATTTGGGGGCAAACTTAGTGGCAGGCGGGATTATATCAGGCGCACGTGACGTATCGATGGAATCTCTGGCCGTGCGGGTACAACAGGCTGCTCAGGGGCTCAAAGACATCGGCGTCGGCCCCGGCAGCGTGATTGCGCTTTTTATGCGCAACGATATTGCTTTCTTTGAAGCGTCACTTGCGGCTGGGGTATTGGGGGCCTACTCAACCCCGGTCAATTGGCACTACAACGCCGAAGAAGCCGCCTACATTTTCGACAATTCAGATGCTAAGGCAATTATCGTCCATGCGGACCTGCTACCCGCCATTGAGAACGGCCTGCCCGACGGCGTCGCTGTTTTTGTCGTCCCGACTCCGCCCGAAGTTCAAGCGGCCTACGGCATCGCTCCAACCCAATGCACCGTGCCCAAGGGCCGAACCGATTGGAGCATTTGGATTGATGGCAACGACCCGCTGCCGCCAACCGACAAGATCCCTCCAGGCAGCATGATCTATACTTCAGGCACTACCGGTCGGCCCAAGGGCGTGCGCCGTGCCTCCCCCACACAGACGCAACTGGATGCGCGCTTCGAAACCATTGGCCTGGCCATGGGTCTGAAGGCCGGGGATCAGGCGCGCACGGTGGTGACCGGCCCCATGTATCACTCGGCACCAAATGCTTACGGATTATTGGCTTTACAAACCGGGGGGACGGTTGTTTTACAACCGCGATTCGATCCTGAAGAATTGTTGCAGATGATCGAAAAGCACAAAATCACCCATGTGCATATGGTGCCGACCATGTTCGTGCGCCTGCTTAAATTGCCGGACACTGTCAGAAACAAATACGACCTGTCTTCGCTCAAATTCGTCGTGCACGCGGCCGCCCCTTGCCCACCCGATATCAAGAAACGCATGATCGATTGGTGGGGACCGGTGATCAATGAATACTACGGCTCGACAGAAGTTGGACCGGTGTCGTTTTGCACGTCGAAAGCCTGGCTCAAACATCCGGGCACTGTTGGCACCCAGGTAGCGAACGTAAAATTGCGCGTCCTCGATGATGACGGCAACGATGTTCCACAAGGCGAGCCCGGCGAGATTTTTTGCGTCAATACTGGTTTTGGCGATTTCACCTATCACAAGGACGATCAAAAACGTCGGGACTCGGAATATGCCGGGCTCATCTCGGTCGGCGATGTAGGTTACATGACCGAGGATGGTTTCCTGTTTTTGTGTGACCGCAAGAAAGACATGGTGATCTCGGGTGGGGTTAATATCTATCCGGCCGAAATTGAAGCCACGCTCCATAATTTGGCGGGGGTTCGGGATTGCGCCGTATTTGGTATTCCCGACGACGAATACGGCGAGAAATTGTGTGCGGTGATCGAACTGGAATCGGGGGCCAACCTTTCCGGCGACAACGTACGGGCCTTTACACGTGAACATCTGGCCGGATACATGGTGCCCAAGGTGGTTGAATTTCAGACCGGCCTGCCACGGGAAGATTCAGGAAAAATATTTAAACGCAAACTGCGCGATCCTTATTGGGAGAAAGCAGGCCGCCAGATATGAGGAAGTGCTAGTGACAATTGTTGAACCGGAGTGCGTTGAATCCATCGATGTGCTGAGCGCAGAACAACAGATTGAAAGCTTAATGCCGGACCTTAGAAAAACCGGAATTCATCCAAATTATTGATACCCCTTGGCTCGGTCAAAGGATTTGAAATCAGGTAAATTGCTGGGTGTCGCGTTTGCCGGTGAGCCGATTGTCTTGGTGAGCACGGTAAGTGGCCTTTTGTACGCGCTGGAAGACCGATGCGCCCATCGCCAAGTACCGCTCAAAGCCGGCCAGGTGACGGGTGATCTTTTGCAATGCGGATATCATTGCTGGACTTACGACAAAACCGGCCGCTGCGTGAGTATCCCGTATTTGGATAAAGACAAGAAGGTGCGCAATGGCGTACGCAGCTACCCGTGCCACGAGGCCTATGGTCTGATTTTCGTCTATCCTGGCGATATTCAATCGCTGAGTGAGGCCACATTCCCTGACATACCTTCATTTTTTAACGGACGCTATAAAACACGTTTCCTAAATCGCTAGGTGAAATGCCACTACTCGTTCATGCACGAGAATTTGATGGATATGAACCATCAGTTTCTGTAACGACGTTTGATGGGCCGAATTCGCTCAACATTGCTGGACACCCGCAAGGGAAACGGCTGGATCGAGGCCGGCTACACATTTACCCGGGCGAGCGGAAGGCAGCCAATTGGCGAAAAAATCATGCTCGGCCGCGGGGCGGAGCCGACAGCGGCGCGGACTGGAACAAGGAAGTATTTCCCGTCATTCAGGATCTTCGCGATGTCCTCATAAATGAAGGACTGCCGATAACCGAAAGCCAGTCCTAATACCCTCGGTCGCGGGGGATTTCGGTCGGCACCGGCTGACCGGCTTCAATGCGCTCAACATTGGCGGCAAAAAACAACGCAATTTCTTCCATGTAAGTCGGGAACACTCCGGCGATATGAGGCGTCATCACAAGGTTTGGCGCATGCCACAGCGGGCTGTCTTCAGGCAGTGGCTCCTGCTCCATCACATCGAGGGCGGCGCCGGAAAGGTGGCCATCCTCAAGCGCCCGGCACATGGCGGCTTCGTCAATAATCCCCCCTCGCCCCATATTGACAAGTGCACTGCCCGGCTTCATGGCGCGAATGACAGTCTCGTCGATGAGCCCGTGGGTATCAGGAGTCCAGGGCAATAGGCTTATCAAAACGTCCGATTGTGCCGCGACTTCTATGGTTTGATCGGGTGGGTAAATTTTGTCCACATGCTCGACCGTCTTCGGTGTGCGTTGCGTGCCAATCACGCGCATGCCCATTTGAGCGGCCCGGCGGGCAAGGGCGGCACCTATTTGGCCGAGACCGAGAATACCGAGCGTTGATCCTTCGACGTTCAAGGGCGAATATCTTTTCCAGGTCCGGGTCCGTTGTTGACTGATTGCCCGGTCGATCCGCTTGCGCACAATGAGGATAAGAGCCAAGCCGAACTCGCTCATGGGCTCGGCCACCAAGCCGGACGCATTGGCGATGATGACACCTTCCGGCAAGCCTTTGAGGGGCCACATATGATCGATGCCCGCGCCTATACTGTGAACTAATTTAAGCTTCTTCGCTTGCGGCCAATAGTCGGGCGGTGGAGAGAGGGCTAGTAAGTATTCGATCTCGCCAATTTCCGACGCAAACTGATCTTCATTCTCCAGACTGACGATCTCGCGCCCCGGGAACGCGGCTTCCATTGCCGGAATTTGGCTCTCTCTGAACATAGGTAAATGGATATGAATCCGCCGGCTCACAGAACGATTCCCACAATTTCTCCCACTGCATCGTCTCGCCGATTGCCCAACATATTTGATACCTCTCTTGTATGAGTGGCGGGAGGCTACCATTTCCGGGAGCCCAAATCAGCCCACTGATCGCGTGTCGCTTGCAACTGAAATCCGTAAGAACAAACTACAATCGTAGTTCGGTTTGCGATTGGCCACGATTGTATTTCGGAGCTGGAAAAAGTACTTTGTTTTTGACGTCGCGATGGGAAGCGTAGGTTGGATTATTACACGCTAGCTAAGATTAAAACCCATTGCCGCAAAAAAACCACGGGCGCGTGGATTTCAAAATATTTATTGTGGTGGCCGGTCTCTCCCTACCTGACATGGGCATTTGCCAACTTACGCCTCACGTCGGTGTTTACTGTCGTCCTCAGCATCTTCTTTATAAGTACCGCAGCGTTATTGCTGTTCTCGAACGCACCAATACTGCTGGTTGTTTCGGCATTGTGCATCGAAATATAAGCCCTGCTAGACCATGTGGGCGGTGAGCTGGCGCGATTTGAAATGAGCTGCCTCGGCCGGAACAACAGCCGGGTGGATCATTTTTTAGATTTATTCGCCCATGAGATCTCCGTTATCGCCATGTTTGCGATCGGCTGGGCGGTGGCAAATTCGACCGGAAACGAACTTTATTCCGTCGCCTCATTTGCGCTGTGCTTTTTCATTATGCGCCCAGTCAATGAATCGGCAAATCAAGTTGTTATTGAAGAAGCGAAACAATCCTCATGAGTTCAGCCTTCGCTAAACTGCAGGCTTTCAAAGTTACTAAGAACGAAGAAGCCGATAATGTCCGGCCATTGGGCGTATTATTGTTTTTCAACGAGCTGTTTGGTTTTCCCGGCTGGCTGCATTTGATAGCTATCGCCTGCCTGTTGGATGCTTTCATCGCGCCGTTATCTGTGATGGGCGACGTTTATCTGTATCGCGAAGCCCTCATTATTGGGCTGTTGCCCATTTATGTGGCCAAGTTTCTCTTTGCGTTGCGCTGGTATCTGAAGGTGATGTTATCGATCCGCCACGGATAGTCGACGAAAAAAACATGAGTTAAAAGCGCTGCAGTTGATCCTTGAGCACCTGTTTTACGCTCAAACCACTGTCGGGATCAGAGCCCACGACATCCATTTAGCCGACACGGGAGTACCCGTGCCTCGGCCCAAATGTGAGGGCGCATTGATGGTTTCTATAGAATCTAAGCGCAGCCCATTTGACCGGCCAAGCTCAGTGAACACCACCTGAGCCGAGGGTTGGGTGAGGCCAACCAGAGGAAAGGGCGCAGTCCGCCAGCGTGATCTGATGCTCATCCATGCTTCATCGATATCATGGGTGATGTTGATCACTTCTATCCCGCGTGCGCAACACTGCGAAAAGAACTCCTGGGAGCCATCAAATCGGATATCGCAAATCGCCACTTTAGGCAAAAGGTTTGCCAACACAGACATCGGGACAAGCGTCGTAGCCACTCCCAATCCAACAACGGCGCCTGCTTTTAAAGCTTCGCGGCGGGATAATATATGGCTCATGGTTTGCTTCATTTTTCGCCGGCGAGAAATTTGGCCAGTGCGTCGAGGTCGGTATCCGAAATTTCTGTCGGCCGAAAGGATGGCATTTCCAAACGTCCGTTTCGGACCACTTGTGCGATGTAGTCAGCACTCAAGTCTGTGCGATCCTTCAGTACCGCCCTGTCCTTACCAAAGCTCCATTCCAGCCGTTGCGTTCCAGGATGCCCAATGCCCGGTGCGTGACAATGACTGCACCATTTCTGGTAAACCTGTTCGGCCATTGTACCCGCGCTTTCTTCGCCGAAAGCTGGCGAAAAACCGGCAATGACAAATAATGCGATAACGACCCTAATTTTTCTGTCCCCGCAAATGCTTTGGCCATATTCCCTGTTTGCCCGGTGCCAATATACCTTTGGGGTCGAGCGCGTCTTTTATGCGCTCGTTCAGCTTTAGCAGCGCGTTGTCGTTCCAGTTGTAGCTGGCGGCGATTTTGTCCATGTACGCCAAGTGCGTCCGGTATTCGCCATACCCGGCTTTCGCCGCCTCATCGATCAAGACCGAAAACAATGCTCGGGCTTGTGTCTTTTGTGATTCGTCTTCGCCGTCGAACAGCAACATGAAGATGTGGTGCATCTCGCGCCAGCCGATGATGAACTCGCCCAGATAATCGAAGCCAAATTCTGCACAGCGGTCGCGGATCATCGAATATTGCTTCATCGCGTCCGCCCCGGTGATCGGCGATATGGGTGAAAAATCCACGTGCCCGCCACCGCCGGTCCAATTGATCGAGTTGAACTCGGCCAAAGTCGGCTCGCCTGACATGAGTTTTTTGCGGTATGCCATCACAGGATCATTGGGTCGGTCCTCGGCCAAATAAAACCTGGCTCCCGGCACGGCGGACAGGGCATCGCGGATCACACCCCAAGTCGCGTCCATAATCGGCTCAGGTCCGTACAAAGCAGAATAGAAATTCCACATGCCAATCTTTTGATCAGTCATGATTTTTGTGAGCACACTCGGTGGCAAGGGGCCGTCGCCGGTGTAATACTGGGAGCGCGTACCGGTAATGCAGGCGTCCAGTAAGATATTGCTGATGGTGGCCGCGTTTTGGATAACCAGGCTCACTTTCAAAGGCCGCAGAATTTCGATCACCTGCTCGATATCTTCTTCACGGGGAAAGGTGATCAAATAGGGTCGATAACCGGGCGGTTCCGGCATCAACCAAATACCCATTTTCGTGATCACGCCAAAGTTTGATTGTGTGAATATGCCGTCCAAATAGGGCCCAAACCCGTATTTGAACAATTGCCAGGTGTTGCTGTTGGGCAGCGCCCCCATGCCGGTGCGCACGAGGGACCCATCGGCCAAGACCACTTCCATCCCGCATTGCATGGCAAAATGATCGCCGTAAGGGGTGTAGCCGACGCCCCGATCCGCCGTGTTGCCGACAATACCGCCCATGGCATTGCTGGCTGGATCGATCCACAGTTTGGATCCGGTTTTCTGCAGATGCTCGTACAAATCCAGATAACTGACCCCAGGTTCGACCAAGGCATAGCCGAACTCTTCGTTGACCTCGATCACTTTATTCAGGCGCTTAAGGTCAAGCACCACTGATCCCGGAAGCCGCGGCGCGGGGCCGCCATATGCAAGGTTCTTGCCCGTCGAGATCGGCCACAAGGGGATCTCAAAGTCGCCGGCAATGCGAACGATGTCTTGAACCTGCTCGACATCCGCAGGCGCAACTGCCGCCGATGGCTCGAAATGGTCGTCGTCAACAATGGCAAAAGGGTCGCGATAGCTGCTAACACCGGCGGACTCGTCGGCAAACACCCATTCAATGCCAATGGCTTCGGCAAAGGCTGCCAAAGCCCCCTCAAACTCGGTGATATCTATCCCGGGCGGTAGCTTTCGCGCCATCAAACTCCCTGCCTTAAAAAGGTCCCTGCGCTAACTATTTTAACATGCTCTAAATTCCATGTGACCCAAGAACCACTTCATCACCAATTGGAGTCGTCAACACAGTGCAAAAATTAAAGCCGCCTGACTTGATCCTATACTCATTTGTGAGAGGCTGGTAAGCCATTAAAGTAAGTATGGATCATCAAGGAGTTTAGTTATGCAAGCCGGCGCCGTCATGTTCATGACCGATTATTCAATGCCGCCCGCAGACCTTGCCATCGCTTTGGAAGAGCGTGGGTTTGAGTCGGTTTGGGTGCCGGAGCACTCGCACATTCCGACCTCACGCAAATCCCCGTGGCCGGGCGGACCTGAATTGCCCAAAATGTACTACGACGCCATGGACCCGTTTGTGAGCCTCGCCGCCATGGCCAGTGTCACCAAGAAATTATTGCTGGGGACCGGCATCTGCCTGGTGGTGCAGCGCGATCCCATTCAGCTCGCCAAAGAAACCGCGAGCCTCGATCAAATCTCGGGCGGGCGTTTTCTGTTCGGCATCGGCGGCGGTTGGAACGCGGAAGAAATGGCCGACCACGGCACCGAATTTAAGACGCGCTTTAAGCTGATGGGCGAGCGCGTGGACGCGATCAAAACCATCTGGCGCGACAGTAAAGCCGAATACCATGGCGAGTTTGTTGATTTCGACTCGATGATGACCTGGCCCAAACCGATTCAGAAGCCCAACCCGCCCATCCACGTGGGAGGCGGGTTTCCCCATGGCGCCCGGCGGGCGATCGAATACGGAGAAGGCTGGATGCCCATTGGCGCCCGCTTTGACGTTTTGGACAGCGTGTCCCGTTTCCGCCAAATGGCCGCCGAGGCCGATCGCGATCCAGATACAATTGAATTGACGGTTTTTGGCCTCAACCCCAACGACGATTTGGAGCCCTATGCGGATGCTAATTTTGGGCGGATTGTGTTTAACCTGCCGTCCGAG
Source organism: Alphaproteobacteria bacterium (assembly GCA_029941135.1). Classification (GTDB taxonomy): domain Bacteria; phylum Pseudomonadota; class Alphaproteobacteria; order JAPYRI01; family JAPYRI01; genus JAPYRI01. The sequence goes on from JAPYRI010000006.1 coordinate 55,897, forward strand.
ACCGCTGATACCATCCTGCCGCTGCTCGACAAATACGCGGAAATGGTAGGACTCTAGCGCACATCACCGAAAATGCGATAAACTGGAACTAGAATTGACGCATTAAAATCTAATCCGCCGAGACCCGGGGAGAAACCGGGGTTGGCTATGAGGGAGATATTATATGGCACTGCCCCAAGACGTATCACCGCTAAACTCGGAATTGATGGACACCTTGTTCCGCACCGATCACGAAGACTGGATCCCCCAGGAAAACGACCCGGAACGGGCGTTCATGAAGGTCCTGTTCACAGGATCGGAATCCGGCGTTTGGGTGTGCAAATTCCGCTGGCTGAAAGGCTATACCGCACCCCAGCACAAGCACCTGAGTTCGTCACATACATTCATATTGAGTGGAAAGTTGCAGGTTCGGGACGGTACCTTGAACGCGGGCGATTATGTGTACGAGCCCGATGGCATGCTGCACGGTGAAACCAAGGCCATGGAAGACACCGAATATTTGTTCATCTGCACCGGACCGGTAATTTTCTATGACGACGATAAATTCACTGGTTACATCAACTGGGAAACCCTTCGGCAAGCCAAAGAAACCTATTACGCCCAAAAGGAAGCCGCCGAATAAGTTCAGGCACCTTAGAGTACGGAAACGGTCATTGGGTAAATACAGTGGCCGTTTTTTTTGCCCGACCGCCGCTACCGTCCAATGCGGCAAAAGCCGGCGTCGCCCACTTCGTCGGCTGTGCTTTGATCGAGGTCGGTATGAAATGTCGCATGCATGCGATTGACGAACCCAACCAAGCCCGCGGCCACTGACAGTTTGACCAGCTCTTTTTTAGGAAAGCGCGCTTCCAGTTCGGCATAGAGCGCGCCGTCAACCTTGTTGTCCCGGGTCAGGACCTCGGTGTAGCGCAGCACAAGGCGATCTCTGTCATCGAACAAGGCGCTGCTTTCCCAATCCGCCATGGCGGCCATCTCTTCGTCCGTTATCCCAACACTCCGACCGAGCATCGCATGGGTGGGTATTCAGTAATGGCACGCGTTGAGCTGTGAGGCCCGCAGCCATGCAAGTTCCCGATAGCGCGGCTGAAGGGGCGAGTCATCGGCGTAGAGCGAGCTGATCATAGCAACGAACCCGCCAAGAAATCCGACGTCGTTCCCGAACAATTTAAAGACGTTGAGTATTGGGAAGCCCAATTCTTCAACCTGCCCGTAAATCGCCTTCACTTCGTCCGAGGCGTCTTCAAACTCAACCAGTGGAATACGCGCCATAACCTCACTTTTATCTTTCATTTTCCTAACCGGAATGAATATATCGTAAGCGCCTGTCACTTTTTACCATTCATCTGGATGCATAATCAACTTTAGTATGAAATTATTCGTCTGTACTCCGTTTTTTGCGTCTCGCGTAACTAGTTCGATTAAACACTTCATATATCTGCGAGTTTTATGACGTTAGGCAGGTGCTTGTATTCGACAGTTGTCGGTCGGGTATGCGGCGCCAATCTCATGTCTGCTTATGGGAGCAAAGCGGAAGCTCAGCGACGTCGCCAAAAAGTCCGCTGTTAGCCAATACCGGACATCGGGGCCATGTCGTACACCTTTGACCAGTCCAGCCAGATTTCGCTCAGGCTGTCGATCTGCCGGTCGATCATCGCGCCAAATTTGCCGGTCGAGTCCCGGATGCCCATAAGCTGCTTGGCACGTTCTTCAAGGTTCGTTTGGTGGGCGATCTATGCGCTCTGTTTGAGCATGTAGTCGTTCAGTGGTTCCCAAATTCCTGTCCAACGTTGTGCAAATCCCAGGAAGGCGACAGTCGAGATCAATTCACCAATTTGCGGGCCGGTAAAATTATTTGACAGCTCATAGACCAGTTGACCTGGAATGACATTCGGATACTCAATGGAGCATTCGGCGAAACGGATTACCAAAACCTCGGCTTCGTCAAAATCAATCAGATCGGAGATATCCCGGCTTTTGGCGAAGGCTTCCACCTGGGCCAGCTTTCTTTCGGCAAGGGCTGCATCAACGGCGGTTTGAAGAGCGAGACGTTTTTCTTCAGTCGCTAGATTTGGATAACCGCTAGCGTGAGTGACGAGATAGGTCCCCAAGTGTTTAAGACTCGCGGGAAAACCGTCATTCTCGAATGCCGCATAATAAAGATAACTGGCGCCGTTGATCATAAACTCATCTGGCAAACTGTGAAGACGGCCGTTTAGGCTGCTGCGCCTTTGGGACTGCCGTTGCCTTCGCTCAAGTTAATTTGACAAGCCCTAAAAAACTATGGCGGGAAGCCGATTGCTCGGGACCCGGAGGCCGTCACGCTCGAAGGCGATGCCCTACCTGGCCTGGTCGCGGTGTTCGAATTTCCCGACCGGGAAGCGGTGGTTAATTTCTATAACGACCCGGCGTATCAAGAGCTAAAAGAATCACGAAAGAAAGCAGGTTCTCTGCATTTGGTTGCGGTAAGTGGCGTCTAAAAAAAGCCGTCCCTTGGGGCGGCGGCTTCTTTTTTGAGCCTCAAACCGTTGCGTTACCGCAACATCCCCTAATGACAAATGCCCGCCATATCCATGAATTTCCTGCCCGGATTTACAGTATTCGTCTAAATTCTCCACCTTGTACTCAAGAGAAGTCAGGAGGCATACGGCGCAGCATCCACGCGCCAAGTAGACCAATGGGGACCAAATGGAAGTCAGCGGCCCTAGTGGTCGCCGTCAGTAGTGTCGCGTTCTCAGTGACCGCGTTGGCACCGCGCCCAGCGCAGGCACAGTTTTTTGGCATGCTCGCCGGGTGCACCGGGGCCAATAGTTGTGGCATGGCGGGCGCCGGCATTGCCATGCCGCTGGACGTTGCCGCCGCGATCGCGAACCCGGCGGGCCTCGCGCGGCTGGATAACCAATATTACATCTCGCCCGGATGGGTCAGCGGCCACCGCAAAGTCGGGCCCGCAGGAAACCCGGCTATCGTCAATCAGAACGACTTTTTGAATAGTGCCAAAAATGAATTCCCGCTCTTCTCAGGTGGCGTCAACTGGCGGCTGCGCTCGGACCTGGCGGTTGGCATTATAGTGTCCGGCATCGGCGGTATTGGATCCAAATTTCAGGTGAGCCGCACGGTCGCCGGGCAGGCGGGCGGTTATGATCGCAAACTAATGTATGCCTTGGCCCACTTAATGCCGACCGTCGCCTGGAGCCCGCGGCGCAATGTCAGCTTTGGCCTCAGCGGCATTTTGGGTTTCTCGCGCTTGCGCACCGACGCGGCGACCGCAACCCTTGCCCGCCCGGCAAAGGGTAATCGACAGGATATCGCGTTCGGCGTCGGCGCCAAGGTCGGCACCATCTGGGACATCGACGAAAGGTTTTCAGTCGGGGCGTCGTTCCAGTCGCCAGTGTGGTTTCAGGATTTCAAGAAATATAGAGACCTTTTGATCGGCTCACTGGATACCCCTTGGCAGGCACAAGTGGGTGGCGTTTGGCGTGTCCTGCCGACAACGGAACTTGCCCTCGATTTACGTTACGTTGGGTACAGTCACGTCGAAGTCCTCGGCAAAACACCGGCGGCCGGCGGGTTCGGCTGGGATGACGTTAAGGCCGTCATGATCGGCGCCCAGCATCGCATTGGGCGTCGGTGGACGACCCGGGTCGGTTTCTCGCTATCGACCTCGGCCGTTCCCAAGGAAAATATCTTTGCCAATCACTTCACCGCTGCAGTGTCGCAAAAAGCTGTCACCGGCGGCCTGGGATACCGAATCAACGACAGAACTGAACTCAGCTTCAGCGGCGGGTTCACCTTCCGTGAGAACAAAACCAACGATGGCGGCGGCGACGCCATTAGTCAATTCTCGAGCGGCACCCATGGGCAAATCTATTTCTATGAAGCCAGCTTTGGGTTGCTGCGCCACTTCTAGGCGTCGACGATTTGATCTTCAATCTGCCGCTTCTGTCAAGGGCGACTGATTCTCGACCGTTACCTTAAGGCCGTGCCGGGGCCGCAACGTATGACTTGCGTGTTTCGTTTCGTTCGGGATTGGCGGCGAAATCAATTTACGGATGCTTTTCCATCCATCCGCGCGCCAGTTTTTGGGGGGCGATGGGGGGCTCGAACCCCCGACCCGCTGATTAAGAGTCAG
>JAPYRI010000007.1 GCA_029941135.1 Alphaproteobacteria bacterium
ACCGAATCGTCTATTCGGCTTGCCATTTTACACCGACCGGTGTAAAGGCTGGGTATGACCCGGCCACGAGAATTCGACACAGAGATCGTCACCGACCGCGCCTTGGATTTGTTTTCGCGCGCGGGCTTTGCGGGTGTGTCGCTTGCCGACCTGGAAACCGTGACCGGGGTTGGACGCAAGGGGCTCTACAACACGTTCGGCAGCAAGCGCGGTTTGTTCATCGAAGCTCTCAAACGATATGAAGAGCGCGCCCTGCAAATGATTATTGTGCCCTTGGAAACCGAGGGCGCGGGACGCGCTGAGATCGTCCGCGTGTTTGGATTTGTCGCCTCTCCAGATGGGCAGCTAAAAGGCAATCGCGGTTGCCTCTTCTGTCTGACGGCAAAAAGCGAAGTGGCGCGATTCGAGGATGTCGGCGCGCGCGTGTCTGACTATTTCGGGAAACTCCGGCATGGCTTTCTGTGCGCCCTGCAAGGTGCGCGGAAAGCCGGCGACCTCGCCCCCCAAAAAGATCCTGAAGTTCTGGCTGATTTTTTGATCGGCACCGTGATGGGCTTGTCGGCAATGGCGCGCGCCCACCGGCCCGCAGCCCAAGTAAAACACTATGTTGAAACCGCATTGGCCGCGCTCAATTGAGCCACCCAAACTCGACCACACCAGCGGGGAGAAAATTTGTGAAATATATCGACATTCAAGAGGCCATTGGCGCTAAGGGTTTACGCCTAATTTTGGTGCAGGGCATGCCCAGCCCCTGGGGCGTTGCCGCCAAGGCCATGATGGAGCACAAGGGCCTGGACTATATCGTGGCGCCCCAAGTACCGGGCGGGGAAAATGCGGAAATTCTGGCTTGGTCGGGCACGAACAGCGGCCCGGTCGTCGCCTGGGATGGCGACCTGCCGATCAACCGGTGGGACGATATTCTGCTGCTGCTCGAACGTTTGAACCCTGACAAACCATTGGTACCCGAGGCCGCAGATCAACGCGCACAGGTATTTGGACTGTCCCACGAGATTTGCGGGGAATTGGGTCTCGGGTGGAACCGGCGGCTCGACATGTTCCGCCCGGCGATGGAAATGGCGGAGACGCCTGAAGCCATGGAAAACATGTCCAAAAAGTGGCGTTACAATGCGCATGACGTTGCCCTCGCCAACCAACGAACAGTCGCGACCTTATAAATGCTGGCGGATGTTCTGAAGGCTCAGAGTGAGCGCGGCAGCGCCTATTTCGTCGGCGAAGCGGTCAGTGCCGTCGACTTCTATTGGACCGCGTTTAGTAATCTGGTCAACATCATGTCTGATGATGTCTGTCCGCTCGATCCGGCAGTCCGCCCCATATTCGAGAACACCAGTGCGGAAGTAGCTGATGCCGTCGATCCAATTTTGCTCGAACACCGGGACCGCATCATGCAAGCCCATTTCGTCGTACCCATGGAGCTGTAAGCGGCTCAGTCGCAAAGAAAAGGAAATAACCAAACAATGATTGATCTCTATACCGACGCCACGCCGAACGGCTGGAAGGTTTCCATCATGCTCGAAGAGATTGGGATGCCGTACACAACTCACCATGTCGACATCATGAGCGGGGCACAGAAGGAAGAATGGTTCGTCAAGCTATGCCCGAACGGCCGCATCCCGGTGATTGTCGACCGCGATAATGATGACCTGGCGATCTTTGAAACCGGCGCCATCATGCTCTATTTGGCGAAAAAGTCCGGTCAGCTAATGCCGTTGGACGACAAGGGCGAGTCGTGGGTTATTCAATGGTTGATGTTTCAGATGGCCGGTATCGGACCGATGATGGGACAGTCGAACGTATTCTATCGCTACTTCCCGGAAAAAATTCCGGCGGCGATCGACCGTTATCACAACGAATGCCGCCGCCTTTATGAAGTGCTCGATCGGCAGCTGGAAGGTCGTGATTACCTGTGTGACGACTATTCGCTCGCCGACATCGCCAACTGGTGCTGGGTACGGATCTATTTCTGGGGCGGCACCAACATCGATGGCCTCGACAACCTCAAAGCGTGGATGGATCGGCTGGAAGCGCGGCCGGCCTGCCAGCGCGGTATTGCGGTGCCGCACGTTGTCGACTTTGCGCAGATGGAGGCGGATCTCGAAAAAGACGACAGCGGCATCCGGTCACTCGTGACGAAATAGCTGCGGTTGCGTGCGCTTGCGCCAACTAAAATTTGGGAGGGCATGTAGATGATTGAGACTCGCGAACACCTGAAGCGCAAAGTCGATGCGCTCGGCAAGCAGATGGCTTACGTGGAGATGGGAGAAGGCAATCCGATCGTCTTTTTGCATGGCAATCCGACGTCGTCCTATCTATGGCGCAACATCATGCCACAAGTGCAAGATCTCGGGCGCTGCATCGCGCCCGATCTGATCGGTATGGGAGATTCCGACAAGCTCGACCAGTCCGGCCCCGACAGCTACACATTTCAGGAGCACCGCCGTTACTTGGATGCGGTGCTCGAAGCTCTGGGGGTGACGGATAACGTCACCCTGGTCATCCACGACTGGGGCTCCGCGCTCGGCTTCGATTGGGCCAACCGCCACCGCAGCGCAGTTAAAGGCATCTGCTACATGGAAGCCCTCGTGCGGCCATTGGTGTGGGAAGACATCGTGGCGGACTCGCGGGAAACGTTTCGGCAGTTTCGTTCGCCCGCTGGTGACGAGATGGTGCTCAAGAACAACATCTTTGTCGATGCGGTGTTGCCCGGATTTGTCATGCGCGGCCTTGAAGAGGCCGAATTGGAAGTCTATCGAAGGCCGTATCTTGAGGCCGGTGAAAACCGCCGGCCCATGCTCACGTGGCCACGGCAAATTCCCATCGCCGGCGAACCGGCCGACACAGTTGAAGTTGTGCAAGCTTATGCGGATTGGCTCAGCACTGATCCGTCGGTGCCGAAGCTGTTTGTGAACGCGGATCCCGGTGCCCTAACCGCAGGCGCCGCCCGGGATTTTTGCCGGACCTGGCCGAACCAAAACGAAGTGACGGTTAAAGGCACGCATTTTATCCAAGAGGATTCACCAGATGAAATTGGTGCCGCTTTGCGAGCTTGGCTGACCAGGGACTGAACGGCACTTTCAACTGCGACCCAAAGTTTGAGAGGAACTTTCGATGATTGAAGCGCGTGAACACCCCAAACAAAAGATCGAGGCGCTTGGTAAGCAGATGACTTATGTGGAAATGGGGGAAGGTGATCCGATCGTCTTTCTGCATGGCAACCCGACATCGTCCTATCTGTGGCGCAACGTCATGCCGCATGTGCAAGATCTCGGGCGCTGCATCGCGCCAGATCTCATCGGCATGGGGGATTCGGACAAACTGGATAATCCTGGCCCCGACAGCTACTCCTTTGTGGAGCACCGCCGCTATCTGGACGCGGCGCTCGACGCGCTAGGGGTGACGGATAACGTCACCTTGGTGCTGCATGACTGGGGCTCTGCGCTCGGTTTTGATTGGGCCAATCGCAACCGGGGCGCTGTCAAAGGTATCTGCTACATGGAAGCCCTCGTGCGACGTCCGCAATGGGATGACGATGTGCCGGTCGATTGGCTGGAGACGGTTCAGCAATTTCGCTCATCCGCCGGAGATGACATGGTTCTCGAAAAAAATATGTTCGTTGAAGGCTTATTTCCCAACTCTGTTATGCGCCCCCTCGGAGATGCCGAGATGGATGTCTACCGGAGACCATTTCGGAACGCTGGTGAAGATCGCCGGCCCACGCTCAGTTGGATTCGGCAGGTCCCGCTCGATGGCGAACCGGCTGAGCTTGCGGAGATTATGAATTCCTATGCAGCGTGGTTGAGCACTGACGCGTCGATGCCGAAGCTGTATGTGAAAGTGGATCCCGGCGCCATCATGGCGGGTCGATCTCGGGAGTTTTGCCGCGCTTGGCCGAACCAGACCGAGGTCACAGTAAAGGGCCTCCACTTTGTGCAGGAGGATTCACCCCATGAGATCGGCGCCGCATTGCGGGCCTGGATGACGAGATAAGGACAATCGGATAGACCACAGCAAGGAGAGCTAGCCATGGCAACACTCACGACGCTTCCCGCGACCGCGAACACAACCGAGATTTTATCCGTCGTTGAGCAGGACGGCGCCGTGATCCTGAAAGACTTGATCAGTCCGGCTCTTGTCGATCAGATGTTGAGCGAAACTCTGCCGTACATCGAAGCCACACGGAACGGCGAGAACGAATTGAACGGGCTGCAGACAACGCGCACCGGCGCCCTGGTTGCGCGCTCACCAGCCTGCCGCGAGATTGTGATCAACCCGTCCGTGACCCAGGCGGCGACCGCCTTTCTCACCCCGTATTGCTCCCGCATTCAACTCCATGTGACGCAGATCATCCGCATTCGGCCGGGCGAGACCAAGCAATACATTCACCGCGACCGGTGGGCGTGGGGAACCAATCTGAAAGGCGTTGAGCCGCTATTAAATACCCTATGGGCGATCACTGATTTTACCGCTGACAATGGCGCTACCCAGGTTGTCCCTGGCAGCGTGAGCTGGCCGGATGACCGGGTGGCGGACACGAATGAAATCGCCCGCGCGGTAATGACCAAAGGATCGGTGCTTTTGTATACCGGCACGGTCTTCCATGGTGCCGGAAATAATGCCTCTGCCGATGACCGTATTGCCCTGAACATTGACTACGCATTGGGCTGGTTACGCCAAGAAGAAAATCAGTACCTGTCGTGTCCGCCCGAGGTGGCGAAAACCTTGTCTCCGGAGTTGCAAGATTTGCTCGGCTATACCTTGGGGGGATACGCTCTCGGCTACTACACGCCGCCCTTGCCGGCCGCCGGTGAAGGACCGGATTGTGTGGGCCCCGAGTACGCCGTGGGTCGCGAAGTAGAAGGCGACGGCATCGGCAATGATGAATTACTTGCCGATATCATGGCGCAAACCAACAACGCGGGGTTCAGTGCCTAATTGGTGATTTTGAAGTACAGGGCCCAGCCGCTCAGCTATACTTGAACTCTGCCGCTGGCATCGTCAGCCTGGATAACCTGTGGGAGGGGAGATCGTGGGGGTTAATTTTTTGCGGTTGGTCCGGAATATCGGACTTGTTGGCGTTTTGACGACGACGATGGCGAGTACCGGGTTTGCCGCCGCCGTCACCGATGCGCGCTTGCTGAATGCGGGGTCGGACGCTGAAGCCGGCAATTGGTTGACCCACCACCGCACTTACGACGCCCATCGTTACTCGCCACTGGATCGTATCAATGCCGGCAACGTGTCCGGGTTAAAGCTCGCCTACGCCGTGCCTCTGGGCGGGTGGGAGCCCTCCGAACTGGGGGTGCCTGCCCTGCAAGCAACGCCCTTGGTCAATGGCGGCTTTCTCTATGTAACCGATGGCTGGGGCTCGATTTATAAAATTGACGGCCGGTCCGGAGACCGGGGCCGGGTGGTGTGGAAAGCTGATTTCGACATGGATCATGAGGGACTGCGTCTACCGGTCAACCGGGGTGTGGCGGTGTGGAATAACCTTGTGTTCTCCAACCTCAACGACGGCCGAGTTGTGGCGGTCGATGAGGCGACCGGCGAGATTGCCTGGGAAAAGCAGGTTGCGACCGGCCCTGGCGAAGGTTTCACCGGCGCGCCGTTGATCGCCGACGGCAAACTAATTGTCGGTCAGGCGTTTGGGGATTGGGCAACGCGGGGCTTTATCGCGGCCCTCAATCCGACAACCGGCGAAGAGTTGTGGCGCTTCTACACCATCCCCGCGCCGGGTGAGCCGGGCAGTGAAACCTGGCGCTGCGCTGAGGGTGGTAACCCCGATTGCTGGAAAGTAGGCGGTGCCGGTGCCTGGGGCACGGGATCTTATGATGCGTCAAATAAGCTGTTAATCATGGGCACGGGCAATCCGGTCCCCATGTACGATCCTGAATCACGCCCCGGTGACAATCTTTATTCCAACAGCACCGTCGCGCTCGACATAGAAACCGGCAAACTGGTTTGGCACTTTCAGTACACCCCCGGCGATTACTTGGACTTCGACGAAATCGGAGTGAACCTCCTGATTGACCGGGAAATTGAAGGTGGTTCGCGTAAGGTTGTCGCGCATTTTGGCCGCAATGGTTTTTTCTACAGGCTCGACCGCACCAACGGCTCGTTCATCGGCGCCAAGCAATATGTCGATAAGCTAGACTGGACCGAAGGCATCGATCCCAAAACCGGCATCCCGTTAGGCTATAACCCTAAAGGCGGCCTTCAGGAATATGTGGCCGGCAAAGCCCCCCGGCGTGAAGGTGCCGACCGGATCACCAACTGCCCCCATTTGCAAGGTGGGGTCAATTTCTGGCCGACCGCTTATCACCCGAAATTGAAGCTCGCTTATGGCGCCTCGATTGAAGCGTGTTCTGATGTGGTTGTTCGCGGCAAAGCTCAAATCGCCGACGACTATCGCGAGTTTCGTGGCGAAGGCGAATTGTGGGCAGGGGCGGGTTTTGAGGCGGTTGGCGTACCGACGGGTTCCTTGTCGGCGATAGATGTCGCCACCGGCGTGGTGGTCAAAAAAGTAGCGCTCAAGTACCCGAACTATTCCGGCGTGGTGGTTACCGAAGGCAACCTCTTGTTTAGCGGCCAGATTGATGGCGACTTTGCCGCCTACGATGCCAAATCGTTGGAGGAGTTATGGCGCATTAACTTAGGCGTCGAATTTCAGGCGGCACCCATCACATTCGCCGTCGGCGGCACGCAGTACGTGGCCATACTGGGCGGCGGCGGCGGCAATAGCCCGGGCACGGTCTATTTCGGCCTTTCGGATTTGGCGGGCATGGAACACGCGTACATGCTCTGGGTGTTCGCCCTTTAAGGACAATCCGCTTGCGGCTTTCTGGCGCTTTATTTTCAGACGATAGTTAGACCCGCGGGGAGGCGGCTTATATGTTCAAAAATTCAGGCAAAACTCATCCGCAGCCGATTATGTGGGGCGGTCCGGGCTCGGCCTATTCGGGTAAAGTTCGCGCTTACTTAAACAAAAGGCGCGTCGAGTATCAGGAAATATTTCCGGGCCAGTAGCGTTTCAAGGATGAGATCGTTCCGGCGATCGGGCATTTTGTGGTACCGGTGATGGAGCTCGAAGACGGCACGCTTATTCAAGATAGCACGGACATCATCCCCCATTACGAAGACGCACACCCGGACGATCCGCTGATACCTCAAACCCCGGTTCTTAAGGCGCTCGATTTGTTGCTCGGCTATTTTGGCTCAGAATCGTTCTTCACCCCCGCGATGCATTACCGGTGGAATTACTTCGACCAACACGCGGCTTTATGGAGGCTACATCCGGTCACTTTATGTCGGATGCCCGCGACATGGAGGCGCAGCGCGGGGAAGTGGCGCCGCTGATAACGTATTTCAGTGGCTTTTTGCCCGACCTAGGCGTTAGGCCCGAAGCCTTAGCCACCATTGAGGAGTCCCATGAGGCCTACTTAGAGCTGCTGGACGCAAATTTGTTTCAGCACCCGTATCACCTGGGGGGCGGCCGGCATTGGCCGATTTTGGCGCGATGACGATGTTGTTCGCCCACATTAGCCGTGATCCCTATTCGTCGGAAATTATGAAACGCATCTCGCCGCATGTATTCCGCTGGACCGAGCGCATGAACAATCGAAATATTGTTGATGCTGAATTTCCGGATGTGGCGCCAGCGTATCCCCCAGACGACACGCCGCCCGACACTTTGCTGCCGGTTTTGGCACACCTGTTCAGCGACTGCGCGCCCGAAACCATTGCAACCATTGATGTCTTCAACCGGTGGCTTGATGCGCACCCGGATCTGCCTCCAGGCACCCAAATCCAAGCGGATCCAGAAGCCCTGCCAGGTGCACATCCGCGCTTGGGCGAGATTGAATTCGTCCAACGGGGGACCTCTTTCCGGCGTCAAGGATTTGCGAGCGCTGTTTATCACTTTCAACGCTTGATGGATGTGATCAACAGCCTCGACGCGGGCGACCGCACCAAGTTCGACGCACTGATCAGTTCCGTGGGCGGCGAAGCGCTGTTGTCGGCTCACTTCGCCCGCCGGATCAAATTTGAATTCTACAAATACCTGCTGGCTTAACTAGTCATCGCCCAAAGTGGCCTCGGCGGGTTTGTCCCGAAAGCATGACGCCAAAAACAAAGTAATCGCCAGCAACACAACTGCTGGTACGGCTTTGTTGATGGGGTCGTGCATTACGTGATTGACGGTTGCACCGGCCATCAAAATGGCGAGGCCTAAAGCGGCCATCAAGCGCAACGGATATCCGACCATTGGCGCCGCCATCGTAAGCCACAAGCCGATGGCGCCAGACACTTCGCACGTACCGACGAAATACATGAACCAAATGGGCAGGCCGAAGCCTTCGAACACCGTGACCATCTCCGGCGCACCCATGAGCTTAAAAGACCCGGCCCCAAGAAACGCGAGCGTCGCCAGCCCGGTAGCGGCCAAGGTGCCCCATTTTTTCAGATTGCTATTCATGTCAAATCCCCCTGTGTTATCTCCCGCTAAGATCATAGACATAAAGCGGATGGTGTCCAAGGCGGCATGCCTCTAGATTGTATGAAGGCGATCAAAATCGAGTTGAACCATGCGGCACAATTCATGACTAACTTTCTCCGCGCCCTCGCAACGGCAAGCTTTATTATCACTGCGGCAATGGGCAGTGCGTACGCTGCTGATCGGGACACGCTGTATCAATATTCGACGATCGATGGCCTGCTCGCCGGTCTCTATGATGGCGAGATGACGGTGGGCGAGATTGCCGCGCATGGTGATTTTGGGCTTGGCACCTTTAATGACCTTGATGGCGAAATGATTGTCATTGATGGCATCGTCTATCAAGCGCGTGGCGGGGGCACGACCCAAACAGCCCCGGCGCAAACGCTTGTGCCCTTTGTGTCGGTGACGTTTTTTGACGCGAACAAAACCGCGCCCCTGCCTTCTGGCTTTAACTTGGCCGCACTGGAAGCGTACCTCGATCAGCTTGCCCCCAACCAAAACGTTTATCAGGCCATCCGCGTGGACGGTGTTTTCAAACACCTAAAGTTGCGCACCCCGCCCAAGCAATCGAAGCCCTATGCGCCGCTTGCGCAAGTGATTGCGCAGCAGGATGTGTTTGAGCTCAAAGACGTTGCCGGCACACTCGTCGGCATTCGCACGCCCCAGTATTTGGCCAGCTTGAACGTGGCTGGCTACCATTTTCATTTTATCACTGCCGATCGCGCAACCGGCGGCCATGTGTTTGAGATTACTGCTGACAGTGGCACGATCAGGATTGACCGCACGGCACAGTTCAAAGTCACCTTGCCAGAGACGCAGAAATTCGCCGCCCTCGATCTCAATCAATCCCGCCATGAAGACATGAAGCGGGTCGAGCAAGTGCGGTCTCAACCCAGTCAATTGAAAGCGATGCCAACTTCCGACGTGATGAATCCAGTGGTCGCCTCGCCCGCGCTACCGCTTGTTGCGCCGGTCGTAGCACCCCCTCCGGTACTCACTCTTGCGGCCCCAAATATTGATACGACAAACGATACGAAAAAAAGCAAGGCGCCGTGGGCGTTCCTGTTCGAGTGTAAGGATGAAGCGCTCCCCGACCACATGCGTATGAGGAACCAGCGCCACAAAGCCGCCCGCCGCCCGGCCAACAAAAGCAGCCGTTGCCCGTGAGCGGGAAAAATTCGTTGCTGGTGGTCGCGTCCGGCTAAATGCCCATGTAATCGAAAAAGCGGATGCTCGGCTCCCCGTCCAACATTGCGCCGAGTGTATCCATATCGCCGCGCTCGCCGCGCCAGGCAAGGTAGGTTTCGTATTTTTGCCGGGTTTCCCACTGTTCAACAATCATGATGCTATTCGGATCGTCCTGGTTATTGACCAGGTGAATGGATTGGCAGCCATCGTACTCACGGGTGTCCGGCAACCTGCCCTTGAACCAATCCCGCACTTGATCAAAACAGCCTTCCTTCGTGCGCACTTCGAGTATGACCTGACAAGCCATGGTTAACTCCCCTATTCTGGTGTTTGTCGTGAGGCAATCTCTCGCCATCTAAGCGCCGATCATAGGCGAGGCGGGGGCATTGACACAAATGTTATGCAGCCGGGCAAACAATTGGGAGGGTCATATTATGGAGACGACGAATATTCTAACCGGGAGTTGCCTCTGCGGCGCGGTGGCGTTCATGTTCGAAACCCCTTCCATCGGCGCCGGGCACTGCCATTGCACCATGTGCCAGCGCGCCCATGGGGCGGGGTTCGTGACGTGGATCGCGGTGCGCGAAGATGGCTTTAAAATCACTAAAGGCGACGACGTCATTGTCCATTTCCGCAGCTCGGATCACTTGACCCGCAGCTTTTGCGGCCGCTGCGGCAGCTCCATGCTGTGCAACGAAGACAGCCACGACAATGTGATTGACATCACCCTGGCTAACATCCATGGCGAGATCGATAAACCGCCCACCGGGCATTTCTTTTATGACTGCCGCGCCCCGTGGACCCAGGTGAACGATGACTTGCGCAAGTTCGGCGGTGAAACCGGAATGGAGAAATTGTAGGGGTGGGTGTGAGTAGAGCCCGCCGCGTCAAACGCCGAAGGAGTCGAAAAACCGGATGCTCAGCTCGCCCTCTGTTAAGTCGGCAAACTCCTTCATAATGCCTTGTGCGCCCCGCTGTAATTCTGGTCCCGTCGCTGGGAACTTTCGCCGTGCGATCAACCGTCGTATTTGCCGACGATGGAGATGCTGGCGACGTTCCGGTGGGGGGCGCCGCCGAGGTTATGGGTGAGGCCAATGCGCGGATTGTCCAACTGGCGCTTGTCGGCGCGGCCCTGAAGCTGGGTGTACATCTCGTACAGCATCCTGAGGCCTGACGCGCCAATCGGGTGCCCGAAGCACTTTAGGCCGCCGTCGATCTGACATGGGATTTGACCGTCCGCATTATAGAAGCCGTCGAGCACGTCTTTCCAGGCTTCGCCTTCTTCCGACAGATAGAGGTCTTCCATGGTGACCAATTCGGTGATCGAGAAGCAGTCGTGGCACTCGAACATGCTGATCTCGTCGCGTGGGTTATCGATGCCGGCTTCTTTGTAGGCGCGCGCGGCAGCTTTGCGTGTGGTCATGAAATAACTGCCGTCCCATGAATTGTGGCTTTGCTCGGTGCCGTTTGACACCGCCAACTGCAACGATTTCACGCTCACCAGGTCTTTTTTACCCATGCTCTTGGCGATCTCGGGCGTGGTCACGATGGCGCAGGCCGAGCCGTCCGACACGCCGCAACAGTCAAAAAGCCCGATGGGGTCGGCGATCATCGGGGCGTTCAACACCTTTTCCATGTTGATCTCTTTTTGCAGGTGCGCCTTGGGGTTCTTGGCGCCGTTAGCGTGGCTTTTGACCGAGATCTGCGCCATGGCGTTCTTGACGTCTTTCGCCCGGATGCCATGCTTTTCTTGATAGGCACTGGCGAGCAATGCAAAATTGCCAGGGGCCGACGAGTTGGCCCAGAACATGTTGTTCAAGGTCCCCCGTCCACGCTGGGGCAGCCCGCCGTAGCCGGTGTCTTTTAATTTTTCGACCCCGGCGGCAAGGGCGATGTCGGCGGCGCCGGACGCGACCGCATAGACGGCCCCGCGGAAGGCTTCGGTCCCACTCGCGCAATAGTTCTCAACGCGGGTGACCGGGATGTAATCAAGGCCCAGGGCTTCGGCCAGCGGCACCCCTGATTTGCCCACGTGGACTTCTTCGATGGCGGTTGCAAACCAGGCGGCGTCGATCTGATCGCGCTCGATGCCCGCGTCGGCGATGGCTTCCTGAAAGCCTTCAACAATGAGGTCGTCCGCGTTCTTGTCCCAGCGTTCGCCAAATTTAGAGCAGCCCATGCCCAAAATCGCGACTTTATCTTTAATGCCCGATGCCATGTCGTTGTTCTCCTTGCTCGCCCCCGCAGTGCAAACCGTGCCCAAGGGACTTATACCATAAATCGTCTTTTTTCCAATGAGACGCCTGTAATAAAGGTTACGCCGCTTTGTGTTCGGGCGCCGCTTTCCAAAAATACTTGGTAAATCCGCGCTGATCGTCGTGTTCTTTGACCCGAAACACCATGCGCATGGTCATGCCGACGCTGAGCGTGCCCTGATCGACGTCGGTCATGTCGGCCAGCAGCCGCCCGCCCTCGGCGAAGGTCACAATGCCAAAGTGCGACGGCGGGTCCATGCTGTAGGTGAGGTTGTCGGCGGTCCAATTCATGATCGTCGCCTTGGTGTCGGCGAACGGATGGTCTTCTTGGGTGTGGAACTCCCGGCAATTGGGGTTCACGCACACGTTCGATTTGGGGTACTGAACCGTGCCGCATTTGGAGCACTCGCCGCCCAAGAACGCGGTGATCATGTCCTTGTTGCGGTAAAGCGACGTAAGGGCGGTTTGCCTATCCAGTTCGCCGCGCAAGCCATGCTCCTTGGTGACCAGTTTATTGAAGGCTAAAAACTTATTGTAATTGGTCTCCTCCCGCCGGCGCGCGAGGTGACCTTTAACGCCTTCACGCGGGCTGAGTTTTGCCAAGGCGTCGGTCGTGCGGAACACCAGCGCGTCCACGCCCTGACCCCAGCCGACGACCAATATGGTCTCGCCGGGTTTCGCTTCCTGCAGCAGGTCAACCAGCATCACCAGTGCGTGCGCTGTGCCGCTTTCGCCCATCTCGGCATGCAGATTACCGCGCACGGCTTCGACCTTGATGCCGGCCATTTTGGCGATGCGCTTCGGCACCGGGCCCATCACGCTCGGCATGACGAAGTGATCGATCTGTTCTGGGGTTACGTCGACTTCTTTGAACAGGCCTTCAAGCGCACGTGGCACGATCTTGAAATACCCCTCGTCGCGGATCCAGCGTTCTTCCCAGTTGTAGTCGAACTCTTCGTTGGCGCCCCGGTAGTGGTCGACGAAATCGACCGCCAGTTGATGGCTGCCGACAAATTCGGCAATCACATTTTCGCTACCCAAAAGTAAAGCGGCGGCGCCATCGCCGAATAGTAATTCATGCGTGCTGCCGGATTTGGTCCGGCGCTTGTCGGCGGCAACGAACAGCGAACTGCCGCCTTCGAGGCTCGCCGTCTTCAAAGCCGAAATCAGCCCCGAGGTGCCCGAGCGCTGGGTGGATGACACATCACCGGTCACCACGTCTTCCGAGAGGTTTAAGGCGGTCGCCAAAATGCCCGCGTTCTGGCGGTCTTCAAACGGCATGGAGGTGCTGGCGAAGGCGAGGGTTTTGAGGTCGTCGGGCACGGTGCCACCCAGGCAGTCCCGCGCCGCCTCGACCGCCATTGTAAGGCTGTCCTCGTCCCAATTGCACATGGAGCGCTCGCCCTTGGCGAGGCCCTTGAGGCCTGCGTTGAACCACGCGTTGGCTTCCACTGCTGCTGCGCGGTTGAGCCGCAGACGCGGCACATATGCCCCGTACACCACGATGCCTGACATGAATTTCCCCTTATCTCTGCTTAGGTTGGATTTCAGTCATATTTGCACATCACGCGCGCTGACAAAAGCGCTGGATCACACCTAGGGGTGCCGTGTTACTTTGGCGCGTTTAGGAGAGCTGAATTTTGGGGAGAATTTGCTGCGTGAGCTCGATTGTCTATACAGAACCATCTGAAATCATTGAGCAAATTGCGGATGGTAGCGTTTTGATCCTGCCCGGCGGCTGCACCGAGCCGACCGCCTTTTATGCGGCACTCAGTGCCGGCATCGGCAGGTTTTCGGATTTGAAGCTGTTTTCGGGCCTTCAGTTTGGCCCCTACAGCTTTCTCGATCGTGGCCTTGGCACCCATTTCTCCTACACCACCTGGCACGTGAACGGCAAAGCGCGAAAGCTCGCCCGCGACGGACTCATCTCCTATCTGCCAGTGCGCTTTTCGGAAGTGGGCAACGCCTTTCCCCATCAGGATGTTCTGGTCATCCAAACCGGCCCGCCAAACAACGGCAAGGTTAATTTGGGGGTGTCGGTCAGCATGAACTTGGAACTGCTGAAGGACGCCAAGTGCGTCATTGCCGAGGTGACCGATCAGATGCCCGTGACCTGCGGCGAGTCGGTGATTTCCACCGATCAGATCGATTATTTCATCCATGGCAACACGGACTTGTCCGAGGTGGCGCGACCGGAGCCCGGCGCGCTCGAAGTGGAGATCGCCAAACGAGTTTTGACCCTCATCCCCGAGGGCGCATGCGTGCAATTGGGCATCGGCGGCGTGCCGGAATCGCTCATCGCCATGCTCGCCGGGCGCAAAGACATTCGCCTTCATACCGGCATGGTGACCGACGGCTTCATCCCGTTTCTGGAGCAATCCGATCATCAAGTCACCATCGCCGAGGTGTTTGGCACCCGGCAGATTTTTGACTACGTCAATAACAACCCGCAAATTGAGCTGCGCGCCGCCAGCTACACCCACAGCCCAACCGTTATCGGCGCCAACCCCAAATTCACCTCGATCAATTCCGCCTTGGAGATTGATCTGATGGGGCAGGTGAATGCGGAAGCGGTCAACGGTAAGCCGGTCGCTGGCATCGGCGGCAGTTTGGATTTCTTTGAGGGTGCGGCGCGCTCAGATGGCGGCCGCGCAGTGATTGCACTCGCGTCTACCGCAGGCGGCGGCAAGCATTCCCGCATCGTCACCCAGTTGGCAGCGGGCGCACCCGTGACCATCCCGCGCTACATGGTGCACACGGTGGTGACCGAACACGGCATCGCCGAGCTGCGCGGCAAAAGTTTGCACGACCGGGCGATCGCACTCGCCCATGTGGCCGACCCCAAATTCCGCGATGACTTGATGGAAGCCGCCAACCAGGTGCCTTAGGTCACGACACCTCCGGCCATTTGTCGGCCCAGGGTTGGGCGGTCTCAAGCTGGGCGGCCAGGCGATAGAGCGTTGATTCTTCACCGAAACGGCCGATCAACTGCACCCCCACCGGCAGGCCGTCGTCGGTCTGGTGGAGCGGTAGTGACATTGCCGGCTGGCCGGTCACATTGCATAGGGACGTAAAGTAGGCGGAGGCTTCCATGCGCTGCCGTGCGCGTTGAGGCTCACTTTTGTCGTGGTCGAAAAAGCCCAAGGGAGGAGGGGCGGTGTTCATGGTGGGGGTCAGCCACACATCGTAATCGTCAAAGAATGGCGCCACTGTGCGCGCGAACCGTTGCAGATTTTGGAGGGCCATGGCGAGATCGCTGCCCCTCAGCCTTTTGTCGGTTTTGGTCATAATCCAGGTGTGCTTTTCGAACTGATCCGGAGTCGCGGTGCGGCCGGTGCGCGCCTCCCAGTCGCGCAGAGTCCAAGCGCCAAACGACGCCCACAAGGTGCCAAACAAGGGAGTGAGCGAGCTGCCATCCACCTTGGGCAGGTCTTCAACAACCGTGTGACCGAGGCTTTCACACAGTTTGGCGGCGTTTTGGACCGCGTTTACGCAATCTGCTTCCGCCTCGTAGCCATGAATGGAGCGCGCGCTGAAAGCGATTTTGAGTTTGCCCGGATCGGCACTAACCTCGGCTAAAAAAGGCCGTGCGGGCGGCGCGGTCACATAGGGCGCACCTGTGTCCGGACCTGAGGTAGCGTCCAAAAGGGCCGCGCTGTCGCGCACGGTCCTCGTGACCACGTGTTCCGCCACCAGCCCGCCAATCAAGTCACCGTAGTCGGGGCCGAGCGGGTTACGTCCACGGGTCGGTTTCATGCCGACCAAACCACACCAGGATGCGGGACCGCGTATGGAGCCACCGCCGTCGTTTGCATGCGCGGCTGAGACCATGCCGCTTGCCACTGCGGCGGCCGAACCGCCCGAAGAGCCTCCCGGGGTGTGATCTGTGTTCCACGGATTGTGAGTGGGGCCAAACAATTCAGGCTCGGTAGTGGGTTTCAAGCCGAACTCCGGGGTGTTGGTTTTGCCGACGACCACCAACCCCGCGCGTTTATAACGGGCAACCAATTCGCTGTCGTGGGGGGAGATGTAATCTTTCAAGAAGCGCGAGCCCTCGGTCATCGGCGCGCCCGCGTACTCGGCGAGCAGATCTTTGAGCAAAAAAGGCACGCCTTTTAGGGGCCCGTCGGGCAGGGGGCCCTTTGCGACCTCGCGCGCAGTTTCAAACATCGGGGTCACGACTGCGTTCAAACGCGGATTAAGCGCTTCGATTTTGGCGATGGCAGCATCGACCAGTGCCAACGGTGACACTTCGCCCGACCGTACCCGTTCGGCTTGCGCAAGCGCATCCAAGCGCATCAAATCCGTCATGGGAGAACCCCTCAAGCGGCGACGGTGATACTGGCGAGCATTTTGAACGCTTCATCCAGCGAGACCACGTCCGCGTATTTGGCCTCAAGGTCATAAAGATTGGCCTCATGAGCCGGGGGGTCCCGGTCAGCGACGCAATCTTTGACGACCACTGTCCTGAAGTTGCACGACAGGCTATCGACCCCGGATGCGCGCACACAGCCACTGGTGGTGAAGCCGGTCACAAACACCGTATCGACGCCTGCTTTCAGCATCTGCTCCTTAAGCCCGGTCTCAAAAAACGCACTCGGGGCAAACTTGGTGACGATAACCTCATTCGCGCGGGGTGCAATGCGACTGTCGATTTGGACCAACTTGTTGCCGTCCTCAAGCATGTTCAGCATCGGTGCTTTTTCGCGGAACATATGACCGTCTTCGGGTTTTGAATAGGCGACGGTGGTAAAGTAAACTGGGAATCCGCGCGCCCGAAACGTTTCCAGAAGCTGCCCGATGTTGGCCACTTCGGTGGTGAAATTGCCCCCCATCACACAAGTGGGGTCAGTAAAGGCGTTGGATGCATCAACGATCAGCAAGGCTGGGCGTTTGCCGACGCCGGTTGCATTGGTGTTCAATCTAGCCATTCTTTGCTCCCTCTGATGGTGCCGGCCGTCAAGCGACCGTCACGCCATATATCCACGGGCGTGCCAGGCGGTCCCGGGCCTGAAACGCCGCAATTGCGTTGCCATGTTGTAGGGTTTTGCCGATCTCGTCCAGCCCGGCAAGTAAGGCGTCCCGATCACCGGCTGCGATTTCGAACGGGATCGTGTCGCCTTTAGGTGACGTGATTATGTTGGTTTCTAAGTCGATGGTGAAAGACGTATCGCCTGCAGCCTGCTCGGCAGCGTGGGCGAGATCGTTGACCCGATTTTCGGGCAAACTGATCGCCAGCAGGCCATTTTTGGTGCAATTATTTGCAAATATGTCCCCGAACCCGGGCGCGATCATACAGCGAAAGCCCATGCCCGAGAGCGCCCAAACCGCCATCTCGCGCGAACTGCCACAGCCGAAGTTACGCCCGGCGATGAGGATTTGCGCGTCTCTGAAACCTGGGCGGTTGAGTTCAAACTCAGGGTTTTCCTCGCCGTCAGCTAAGAACCGCCAGGGCGCGAAGGCAAAGTAGCCCAATTTCGCGCGCGGTTGTGACATCAAATTATCGATCGAGATAATCACGTCCGTATCGACGTTTTGACGCATCAAGGGTGCGGCGGTGGCGGTCAGTTGGGTAAACTTTTCCATGTCTCAGCTCGCCAACTTGCGCACGTCGGTGATGCAGCCCGCGACGGCCGCTGCCGCCGCCATGGCCGGGTTGGCCAGGTGCGTGCGCGCCTCCGGTCCCTGACGGCCGACGAAGTTACGGTTGGATGTGGACACACAACGCGCGCCCGGCTCGACCCGCTCACCATTGGCGGCCACGCACATGGAGCACCCTGGCTCTCGCCAGTGGAAGCCCGCTTCTGTGAAAACTTTGTCGAGACCTTCGGCCTCGGCGGCCTTTTTGACGGGAGCGGATCCCGGCACCACCCAGGCAGTGACGCGGTTCGCCACTTTGCGGCCTTTGACAATCTCAGCGGCTAAACGCAAGTCTGATAGCCGGCCATTGGTGCACGAGCCGATAAACACTCGGTCTATCGGCACCCCTTCCAATGCTTGTCCTGGCGCAAGGCCGATGTAGTCCAAGGCCGCTTTGATATTTTGGCGTTCGCTGACGTCTTTTGCCTGCGCGGGGTCAGGGAGATTGCCGCTGATCCCGGTGATTTGTCCGGGGCTGGTGCCCCAGGTGACTTGCGGCTCAATGTCAGCAACATTCACCGATAATTCTTTGTCGAATCGGGCGTCGGGGTCGGTCGGCAAGGCCCGCCAGTGGGCCAGCGCTTGATCCCATTGGCCGCCCTTGGGCGCAAACGGCTTATCGGCAAGATAACCGAATGTGACATCGTCGGGCGCAATGATGCCTGCGCGCGCGCCCAATTCGATTGACATGTTGCACAATGTCGCACGGGCATCGACCCCCAGCGCTTGAATGATCGGGCCGGCATATTCGATGGCATAGCCGCTGCCCGCATCGACGCCAAATTTGCCGATGGTGTAAAGGATCAAGTCCTTGGCGACCACGTGCGCACTCAAGCTACCGTTATAGCGAATGCGCATTTGGCGCGGTTTGGTTTGCACCAAGGTTTGGGTCGCGAGCACATGCGCAACTTCGCTCGACCCGATGCCCCAGGCGAGGGCGCCCAGCGCCCCGTGGGTGGACGTATGGCTGTCACCGCACACGAGCACAGTACCGGGGAGGGTGAGGCCTTGTTCGGGCCCAACCACATGCACGATCCCTTGCGCCGCGTCGTTTAAATCAAAAAGTTTAATCCCCCATTTGGCGCACCCTTCGCGCAGGCCACGCACATACCTGCCACTACGTCCGCCGGTGTCGTCATCGCGCCCGGGTTCGCTCGATACGGCGTGGTCGGGGGTGGCGAACGCGAGCTCCGGCGAGTGCACCGTGTAGCCCTTATCGTTCACTTCTTCCAAGGCCATGGTGCCGGATAAGTCGTGCAATAAGTGCCGGTCCACGTGCAACAAGGATTGGTCTTGGCCCAAGTCCGCAACCACGTGCAGATCCCAGATTTTATCGACGAGGGTATGGTCGCCGGTCATAGGGTTTGCTGCCTTTGTGCTGTTTATTCCCGTTGGCCGAATTTGCGCTCAAACTCCCACACATCCTCAAACCCCATCAGGGTATGCAATTCGGTGATGTTTGTTTGCGGCAGATCAAGTCCGATGACGCTGCCATGGTCTTTGAGGTAGGTGAAGGCCTCGCTCACTGCTGCCGAGGCGGCGCAAAATCCAACCCCCGGATAGATGGCAATATTATATCCGAACTGCTTGAGTTGCTCGGCCGAGACGTCTGGAGTACGGCCCCCGCCCGGCACCATGTTGGCGAGCAGCGGCGCGTCCAGGGAAGTGCCGATCTTTTCCATTTCTTCGATGGTTTCAGGCGATTCCACAAACAAGATATCGGCGCCGGCATTGGCGTAGGCTTCGGCCCGGCGCAGGGCTTCATCCAACCCGTGTTCGGTGCGGGCATCAGTGCGGGCGATGATCAAGGTCTCGTCGCTCAATCGGCTGTCGATGGCAACTTTGATCTTCATCACCATGTCTTCCATGGGAATGACCCGTCGCCCTAATGTATGCCCGCACTTTTTGGGCACTTCCTGATCTTCCAGTTGGATGGCGGCGGCGCCGGCGGCCTCATAGCCGCGCACGGTAGTGCGCACATTCAAGAGCCCCCCGTAGCCGGTGTCCGCGTCGGCGATCACCGGGGTTTTGGTGTCCCCGGCAACGCATTTCACCCCTTCGACCATGTCATTGTAGGTGGCGATGCCCGCGTCAGGCACGCCGAGGCGCGAGGCCACTGTGCCATAACCAGTCATATAAAGGGCGTGGAAACCCATTTGGTCGGCGATCTTTGCCGACAGCCCATCGTATACGCCGGGCGCCACAATGAAGGTGCCGCTTTGGATCAGTTGCTTCAGCGACGGGTTATTGTCGGTCGTCATAGGTCTTGCCTCTCAATCGGAATTATTCGGCGGCGCGGGCCGTACCACGGACATCAAACCGGGGGGATTCCGGCGGCTCGAATCCGGTCTCGACCAGGCACCGAGCCTTTAGCTCAGCGATTGTCCCGCCCTTGTCGAATATTTGTATGTCACTGCGCTCGGCTGTCAATTTTATCCGCAAAGCCTCAGTCTCTGCGGTATCTGCATACAATTCTTCAGTTAAAACAACACCATAACGCTCAGCGCCTGCGGCGGTAACCAATCCACGTCGCACATCCAGGGCGACCAGGTCGGCGTCACGGGTAAACGGATCGCCCCAGCCGCCACCGCCCCAGGTGATGAAATAGAGGATATCGCCTACGTCCACCTTGATGCGGTCGCATTTGGACCTGAGGTGCTCGACCGTCCCATCCCGGCGCTCCAATACTTTACTGCTGCGCCCGCCGGGCAGACCACCGTTAACCCCCCAAGGGTAGGTGAGCCAGCGGTCATCGTGAATGGAGATTTCGCCCGGCTCCAGAAACCGGTAACCGATTTTGAGCGCATTACCGCCGCGATAAAAGCCAGGTCCACCGGTGTCGGCTACGGTTTCGTAAACGTCGATCTGCAGGGGGAAATAGCTCTCTAAAAATTCGTTGGGCACATTGGTAAACGTCGGCCACAGGGAGTGACCGTCGGGTCCGTCGCCGATCGGTTTTGCTGGGATGCCGCCAAAGCTGATTTGGTAGAGCTGGAACCATTCGCCGCGTTTGTCATAGCCCGAGTAGAAAAAATGCGGGCTGTCCGACATACCGGCCGCGCAGAGAAACTCGGGCTTGCTTTGTCCGAGTAATCCATTCAACAGATCCATGACCCGCCCCAGCGCATGCGTGCGGCAGGACAGTGCCGCCGGGTGCCGGGGCTTTAAGAAACTACCCTCACGGATGCGCACGTCGACCAAATCGTAAAAACCGTCATTGAACAGAATTTGCGGATCGAACACCATGATCATGAACACGCCGACGAACATTTTGAACATCTCTTCGTTCAAATAAAAGTTCACCGAGCTTTGGGATTGGGGGTCGGTTTCGCCGAAATCAAAAATGACCCTGTCGCCTTCGCGCCACATGTGGCATGCAAGTTTATAGGGACCCATGCCAATGCCGTCGTCGCAGATAAAATCCTCGAAGTAGACTTTCTTCTCCGGGATGTTCTGAATGATCAATTGGCGCATGGCGCGTTTGTTGCGCTCGAGGAGTTCCTCCAGCGCCGAGTGATAGACGTCTTCGCCAAAGCGTTCAGCCATTTCAAGGATACGCTTTTGGCCGATGCGATTGGCCGCGACAATCCCAGTTAGATCGCTGCGGTTCCAATGGGGCAGGCGGCAATTGCGCAAAATCAGTTCCATAATGTCGGATTGGAACTCGCCCTTGCGGTAGAGTTTCACCGGCGGAATGATCAGACCTTCTTCGTAGATTTGGCCCGCGTCCGTGGGCAGACTGCCCGGGGTTTTACCGCCAACATCGCTCATGTGACCGAACATGGCCGACCAACTGATGATCCGGCCGCCTTTATATAACGGCATCAGCACCAGCCAGTCATTCAAGTGACTGACGGCGCCATTGCAGGCATAGGGGTCGGACATGAGGAACACGTCGCCATCCTCGATGGTGCCCTCGTAGGCGCTGAGAAATCCGTGAATGAACGAGCCCAGTTGCCCAACCACCATCTTGCCGTCCCGGTTGGCGATGATCGGGAACTCATCGTGCTGCTCGCGGATGCCCGGAGACATGGCGGTGCGAAACAATACAGCGTCCATCTCGAATCGCGCGTTCCGCAAGCCGTTCTCAATCAGATCCAATGTGATCGGATCGACGTCAACGATATCGAAGGGGGTCGTGTTGGCTTCAATGATATTGGCTGGCATGAACCCTCTCCCTAATTCATCTGTACTGGGCTAATGAGAATATTGCCCAACCGGTCCACTTCGCCGGCATGTTCAGGCAAAATAAGGGTCGTTGAGTCCATCTCGGTTACGATGGCGGGGCCGGCCACCATGTTACCGTCCAGCAGTTTTCCCCGGTCGTAAATGATCGCCATGTAGTCGGCTCCGTCGGCATGGATCTCTTGTTCGCCAATGCGCGCGGCTGCCGGGTCTTCATCGCCCGCGCCGATGGTCTCCGCATCAACAATGGGCGCTTTGCCCTGGACGATGGCGCGCAAGTTGACCAACTCCTTGGCAACCTCCAAGTTAAAGGTGAACAGTTTCTCGTGCACTTGGTCAAACTTTTCGGCAACCCCCTCCAGACCGTGGGCGCGAAATTCATCCAAATCGACATTTACTGTCAAGGTAAGCCCTTGCCCATTGTAGCGCACGTCGATCTCAAATTTGGTGGTCTGATCCTTCCGCGGCACGTCTTCCGCATCCAGGGTTTGCGCGGCCGTGTCGGCCAGTTCTTCCAAGATCGCCATCACTCCCGCTGAACGGGTGTCGTCGAAGCGCCTGATGTAAGTGCGTGACGCCTCATCACGCAGGCGTGTGGTGGCATCTCCATAAGCGCACAGGACACCGGGCCCAGGCGGGATAATCACCGGCCAGGCGTTGGTCAATCGCCCAAGCGCGTTTGCGTGCATGGGTCCCGCACCGCCAAAGGCTATCAGCGAAAAGTCGCGCGGGTCATGGCCTTGTTCGACCGACACCAGCCGCAACGCCCCGAACATATTTTCGTTCACAATGTCGATAATGCCGGACGCCGCCTTTTTGAGCGGCAGTCCCATGGCATCGGCAATCTTCTGAACGGCGGCTTCGGCTTTGGCCCGATCCATCTGCATTTCGCCGCCGAGACGAGTGGTTTGCGGAAAATAACCGAGCACTAAATTGGCGTCGGTGACAGTCGGCTCTTCGCCGCCGGTTCCATAGGCAGCCGGGCCGGGATTAGCGCCCGCACTTTGAGGGCCGACCCGCAATGCGCCGGTGAGTTCCGGGACGTGGGCGATGGAACCGCCGCCCGCGCCTACGGTGCGCACATCAACCGATGACGCGCGCACGGTGACGTCGCCCACGGTGGTTTCCCGCCGGGTTTGGGCCGCCCCATTTTGTGCCAGCGCCACGTCGGTCGAGGTGCCACCCATGTCAAAGGTGAGCAAGTTGTCATAGCCGGCCTGCTGGGCAATCCACAGGGCTCCCGAAACGCCGCCCGCCGGGCCGCTCATCAGCATATTTACCGGGTAGGCCTCGGCCGCATCCACCGACGCCAGTCCGCCGTCCGAGCGCAACACATGCAGGCTCACGTCCGCCATACGGTTGCTCAGTTCGCTGTGCAAGTTGCGCAAGTAGTTCGACACCACCGGGCGTACATAGGAATTGGCGACAGTGGTAATTGTGCGTTCGTACTCCTGCATCTCCGGGATCACTTCGGACGAAATTGACACCGGAATGTGGGGAATTTCCTCAGTGGCGATATCGCGTACCCGGCGCTCGTGCGCGCCATTCGCATAGGCATTTATGAGCGAAATCGTCAGCGCTTCTATCCCTTGGTCGGCCAGTCGCCGCAAGTCCTCGCGTAGACTGGTCTCCGACAATGGCTCAACCGTATCGCCCCGGGCGCTCATGCGTTCATTCACTTCGATGGTATCCGTGAGCGCCGCCATCGGATCGCTCTTGTTGTAGATGACCCAACCACCCAAGCCGCCCGGCACCAATGAGCGTGCGATTTGGAGGACTTGTTTGTAACCGCGGGTGACCGCAAGACCGACGCGCGCGCCATTACCGGTGAGCATGGCGTTGGTGGCAACCGTGGTGCCATGCATCACGTGGCTGATTGATTGCGGGCTTACACCGGCGGTTTGGCACACTTTGTCGATACCGGCCAAAACTCCGAGTGAAGAATCTTCTGGTGTCGACGGCACTTTCGCCGTATAAGTCGCGCCCTTAGCTTCGTCGATCAGTAGTAAGTCGGTGAAGGTCCCCCCCACATCGACTCCAAGACGGTAAGACATGCTCTCCCCTTGCCTTATCTATTCCAGGCCCGGAGGGTAGCTGTCTTAAGCCGCCGAAGCGAACTCAATTTTTAGCGAGCACCGTATATTGCTTCAGTTCGACGCCTATTTAGGCGTCGACACCATGCCTTCCGGCATCAAGCTCATCAGCCAGTCATTGAATTTCTGCATGGCTGTGCGGTTATCAACTTCGACGATGACTTCTTCGACCGGCAATGGGTGGGCTTCCCACCATTCGGCGAGTTTTTGATTACCCAACGTCCGCTCGTTCGGCGTTAAAGTCGCAATCAATTCTCCCAAATCGGTATTTGAGCGGGTTGCGCCGTTTTCAACGGCGGCACTCCAGAGGACAAAGGCCATCGCCTTATCTTGCTCAACCCCGTCGCCTGTCGCATACAATCGGCCCAATTGATATTGCGCTTTGCCGAAGTTTTGCTTGGACGCCTCCATAAACCAATGGGCGGCTTGCGACGCGCTTTTTTCGGTCCCCTCACCTAATAGGCTCATCATCGCGATGCGCGTCTGAATGTCCGGATCACCGGCCTCTGCTTGGGGCAACCAGTGCTTCAATGCCTCCGTGTAATCTCCGGCTTCGTAGGAGTCATATCCGGGCGTTCCCAGGCGGGCTTGTGCGTGGACCACTGTTGCCGTCATTACAAACAGTGCAAGCGTAAAAATCAAAATTCTCATGGCGTTTCCCTCGTCATCTTAAATCTGCAGCTGCTAAATTAGCGTGGTGGAACAAAGATCGCAAGCGGGTGAGCCGCTTCCGGTATTTCGCTGCCGGTGATCACAGGGTGGCCATATAGTCGGCGATCATTTTGCGTTCGCGTGCGCCAGGCAAAACTCCTTTGCCGCCGCCAACATTGTCGCGCATATGTTCAGGATTGCCGGTGCCCGGGATGACACAGGTAACCACTGGGTGGCTTACGATATATTTGAGAAATATTTGTGCCCAACTTTCGCACTCGAAATCTTCCGCCCAGTCCGGAAGTGGCCGCTGCCGAATTTGCCTGAAAACGTGTCCGCCCTCAAACGGCCGGTTCACAATCACCGCCGTGCCATGGGCGGCGGCGGCTGGAAACAATCTCTGCTCCGCTTCCCGCACGGTCGCCGAGTAGGCGATTTGTATGAAGTCGAGCGCTTCAGTTTCAATCAGCGTTACCACGTCATCTAAGGCCTGTGTGGCATAGTGGGTCACCCCTAAATAGCGAATGACGCCGTCCACTTTCCAGCCGCGCAAGGTGTCCAGATGGGCGCGCCAATCGAGCAGGTTATGCACTTGCATCAAATCGATTTGCGCGCGGCACAAGCGCTCTTCCGAGCGCTTCATTTGACGTACACCATCTTCGCGCCCGCGGGTCCACACTTTGGTTGCGACAAATGGTGGTGGTTTGGGTTGGCGATCAACCAAGAGCCCGCCCACCACCTGCTCGGCACGGCCATACATGGGCGAACTGTCGATCACCCGGCCCCCGTCGGCAAAAAGGACGTCGACAACTTGGCCGAGGCGTTGATGATCGGCGGGGTCGTTGCCCACATCGAACGCCTGCCAGGTACCGAGACCGATGACCGGGATGAATTCATTTGAAGACGGAATACTGCGGGTGTGCATGAAAGAACTACCTTCAATTATTTCCGCCTCATCGGATCGTACGGCTGCCGGCATTAAGACCGCTGACACGGCGGCTGTGGCCCCGCCCGCGGCCAGGCGCAAGAATGATTTTCGCGAAAGACCGGGTTTAGTTTGTTTCGTCATACCGGGAGACTAGTTTTGATAGGGTAGTGGCGGCGTCGCCGGTTTCGGATTTCAGGCCGCGGCTCAC
This sequence comes from Alphaproteobacteria bacterium, assembly GCA_029941135.1. Lineage (GTDB taxonomy): Bacteria > Pseudomonadota > Alphaproteobacteria > JAPYRI01 > JAPYRI01 > JAPYRI01. The sequence continues at coordinate 25,658 of JAPYRI010000007.1, forward strand.
CCCCTCTCGATCCTCAGGGGCTTGATTCTGACTGGCCTTCCACTTTCCTTCGATGCCAGCTATTGGCATTTCGAGACCGACGATCCCTTTCATTTTCCAGGTAATAAAATCATCGGGCGCATCTTCAATGCCCCAAGGCTCGGGGCGACCAAATTCCTGTTGTGTCACCAAAGTATCTAGATGGGCGCGCAGCCATGCGTCATTCTCAATGATATTTAAGCAGCCGTGGGCATGTACCGCTATGTAGTTCCAGGTGGGAACGACCTTGCCGTGCACTTTCTTTGACGGATACCATGATGGTGTGATGTAGCTGTCGGGGCCTTGAAAAATTACCAAGACCTCATTTGTAGATTTATCTTGTGACCACAGTGGGTTAGCGCGTGCCACGTGGCCGCGCAGCATACCTAAATCGCCCGAGTCGTCGTGCAAGACAAAAGGGATATGATTGCCAGTCAATCCGTCTAGACCGTTGGTAACAAGAGTTGCCAGGGGGTGTGCTCTCATTAATTGATGGAGCACATCCAACCGGTCTTCGCGGAAATGTGTTGGCCGATACATACGAGTTTCCGCCTGCACAATAAGTGTGGGGCGAACCACACGGATTCATCCCCTTATCATAGCATATTTGGCCGCAATTCGCTGGTAAGCCTTGGTTAGGCGGCCTTTTTCGTCCGCCGCCTGGGACGTTGGTGGTTTTGAGAGCGCTGCGGGCGCTGCGCTTTCCGGTGGTTGAAGCCGCCTTGGCGTTTTTTGCTTTGGGCGGACTTCCTACCCTGAGACGGTTTTTTGCTGTTCCCGGGATCGGCGACCAATTCGGCTAAATGGTAAGGATGATCGTCCATCACCGGCACCACCTGGCGGATGGTTTTCTCGATATCTCGCAGGTAACCGCGCTCATCCGGCTCACACATGGATATGGCAATACCGCCCGCGCCCGCCCGAGCCGTGCGGCCAATGCGGTGTACGTAGCTTTCGGGCTCGTTCGGCAGGTCAAAGTTAATCACGTGGGTGACGCCTTCGACGTCTATGCCGCGGGCCGCAATGTCGGTCGCGACCAAGGCCCGAATGCGCCCGCTCTTAAAATCCTTCAGCGCCCGTTGCCGTGCGTTCTGGGATTTATTGCCGTGGATCGCGTCGGCTTTAATGCCTTTTTGGTAGAGATGCCGGGTGACCCGGTCGGCTCCGTGTTTGGTGCGGGTAAAAATCAGCACGCGCTGGATAGCTTTATCTTCGAGCATTTCCGTAAGTAGTGAGCGCTTTTTATCCTTGGGCAGGAACAACACTTTTTGCTCAATCTTCTCGACCGTGGTTGCCTCAGGGTTCACTTCCACCCGAATTGGGTCGGTCAGCAGGCCGCTCGCCAAGCCTAGAACAGTTTTCGGCATGGTGGCCGAAAACATCACCGTTTGCCTTTGCTCGGGGATCAGCGCCGCCACTTTCTTGACGTCGTGAATAAAGCCCATGTCGAGCATGCGGTCGGCCTCATCGAGGATGAACACCTCTACCTTGTCGAGTTTCACATGGCCCTGGTTCATGAGATCCAGCAGCCGTCCGGGAGTCGCAACCAAAATATGCGCGCCCCGCTGCATGGCCTTAATCTGTGGCCGGATGGACATGCCACCGTACACAACCACTGTATAAAGGCGTAAGTGGCGGCCATAGGTTTTGAGGCTGTCGCCAATTTGGCCGGCCAATTCGCGGGTGGGTGCCAAAATCAATGCTTGGGGCCGTTTGTGTTGCGGTTTGCCCGGTTTGTCGGCCAGGCGATGCAGAAGTGGTAACGCGAAAGCTGCGGTTTTGCCGGTGCCGGTTTGGGCGACGCCCAGCAGGTCACGGCCTTCCAATAGGGGAGGAATGGCCTTGGCTTGAATAGGAGTGGGGGTGTCGTAACCTTCATTGTGTATCGCGCGAAGGAGGGGTTGGACCAGTTTAAGGTCCGTAAAATCAGTCATGTATTCTATTTCTTTCTCAATCAAAAAAAGTCGTATCCCGGCGCACCATCAAGGGTACGCCAAGGGCGCATGCACTATGCAAGCATTTCCAACGCGGCCTGCATTTGGCAGGAACCGGTCTAACGAAACGCCCTAAATGTCGGAAAGAAAGGTGGCCTGCCGTGTCTACATACGGTGGGCATACGATCTAAATTCAATGATCGGGGAGTGTCGCTGCGGCACCTTAGAACGGTTTCAAGCCAAAAAGTCAAGCCGACTCACGCATTCGCGATTTTCGCGCGGATTAAACTTCGGCTACACTCTTCGACCTTCGACTGGGGAAAAGAGCAAATGACCGAGAATTTAAAATTTGAGGCGCCGGGTCCGGGCTCGTGGAAAACCGAGCCCGTTCACTGCGGCTGACCCTTTGCCACCTTCTGCCAAGATGATTTTTCCGTGGCCATCGGGAATGGGATGGCGCGTGGCTTTGAGCGCTGTGGCGGCACCGTCGAAATTATCGAATTTAAGCCGGTGAACCATGTCGTGTACATGAGCGTGAAGCCTGTGGGCGCGCCGCCTAATTGCCAGCAGGTAATTCGCTTCGTGAGTGATCATCCTCCCTATTCCTGGGTCGCCGGGGCTCAAGCGTTTGCCGATCTCGATTTGCTCCAATGCGGCCTCGAAATCTCTGCTTAGTGCCAAGGTCTGAGAGTGAAGGAGTCGTATTTGTGTGTCGCTTGGATTTAGCCGCACGGCTTCTGCAGTTTTCTTCAACCCGAGCTCAACATTTTGACGGTAGGCGTGGGCTACGCCCAGAATTCCGTGGGCGAACGGAAACGAGCGATCTATCGACAATGCCTTGGTGGCGTGTTCAGCAGCTTTGTCGAGGGCCTCGGCGGGGCCGAGGCCTAGTGCCTTACCATCAAGTCGGGCGAAATTAGAAAAAGCAAGACCGGCAAGAATGGCATGCGCCTGGGTAAACTGAGGGTCCAATTCAACAGCTTTTTCGGCCAGTGCATACCCTTCTTTGAGGCTGTCAGCGAATGTTTCGTTGCCGAGCGACAGAGCGCGTAGAACGCAGTCCCAGGCGGTCATATTCTCGGTCGGCTTACTATGAATCCGGCGGGTGTCGGCGTTGTCGATCTCGGGCGCGAGGGCGCCGACGATAGTCGATGTAATCTCGTCCTGAAGCTCAAACATATCGGACAAATCCCGATCGTATCGGTCAGCCCACACGTGACGGCCCTCCGCATCAATCAACTGTCCGGTAATGCGGATTTTGTCACCGGACTTTCGAACGCTGCCTTCCAGGATGTAGCCCGCGCCGAGCTCCTTTGCAAATTCTCGCAGATCCAACGACTTGCCCTTGTAGGCAAAGGTTGAGTTGCGGGCGATTACCGGGAAGATTCGGAACGATTGCAGGCTGGTGAGAATATCTTCGGTGATGCCGTCAGCGAAATAGTCCTGGTCCGGTCTTCGCTCATATTGTCAACGGCAGCACCGCGATCGCCGGGCGACCGCCAAAACCGGGCACCGGCTGGGACACGTCGACCGTCGGCACTTGGCCGTGCGAAAGAACATCTTTGGTAACGCGGGCGGTCCCTTTGAGCGCCCCACGCATGGCGGCGCCGACAATGCTCAGCACCACGACGCCTGCGGCAATCGCGCTCATGACAGTTTCGTTCGCTTGCAGCCAAGCGAGAATTTCAGACAACGGATGTATCCCCCGGCACAGGTCAGATTACCTGATGGCTTCAAGCCTTATAGGGTTTGGCCATCACGCTTTGGAGGCTCAGACCGCCTATATCTTTGGCGTCAATGGTCGCATGATAGCGCACGGTGATGCGCAAGAAGGCAAAGCGCCAGCGGTCGGCTTCGCGCCGCATGCGATGCTGATACGTGCCGATCAGTATCTTGTCATTGGCAGCGATCTCAAAGAAATACGCGAGCGTTTCGGCCTCATCACCCTTTAAGTCAATCTGCATGTTGGTGCTGATGTGTCCGGTCGCAAACAGGTTGGCGGTTACATCGTCGGCGCCCTCGATGGCCGGTTTGTAGAGCTCGCGGAGGATATTTTCGCGTCCGCGATAGGCCCGGTCGGCGCCGTCGAATAAATAGTTGAGGCCCGCGATATCGACCACCGCGTCTTCGCAGAATACGTCGCCCAGCGCCTCCCAATCTGCTGTGTCGAGCCGAATACAATAGTCGCGCCAGGTATGGCGCACGGCTTCCAAATCTTCCAACCGCTGCAAGCGTGCGAGCACGTCGTCCAAGTCCACGTTGCCGATTTCTACTTTATCCATGCTGTTTCCTCCCCAGGGGCCATGCCATATAGGTTTTACTTGCCCAATATGATGATCGACGCTACCGCCTCTTCAATGCCATAGAGCCCGCCGCCATTTTCGGCAATGGCATGCCGCGCGCCGTCAACCTGCCTTGCGCCGCTCTCGCCGCGCAGTTGCGCGGTCAGTTCGTAAATTTGGCCAAGACCCGTTGCGCCGATCGGGTGGCCTTTGGATTCAAGGCCGCCTGACGGGTTGATCGGGATGCGTCCGCCAATGGTGGTGTCACCGCGTTCGGCCGCCGGTCCTGCGTCGCCAAACTCGAAGAAGCCCAAGTTTTCTGACTGAATGATTTCACCCATGGCGGTCGCGTCATGCACCTCGGCCACGTCCATGTCTTTCGGCCCTAAGCCCGCACGTTCGTAGGCGCGCTTGCTGGCCAAAGTCGTCGTGTGCTGCGCCAGGTCATCCGACGACCGGTTGGAGCCGGTTTGAATGACGCTGGCTTTCACTTCTATTGCCCGGCTGCGGTCCAGCCCCAAACGCTTCAATCCGCTTTCGGTACACAGCACCGTCGCCGCGCCACCATCGCTAATGGGCGCACACATCGGCAAAGTCAGCGGGTAAGTGATTGGCGGCGCGGTCATTATATCGTCAATCGAATACGCCATGCGATATTGGGATTTTTCGTTGTGCACCGAGTGCGTATGATTTTTGGCCGACACGGCGGCGATCTGACGTTGCGTCGTGCCAAATTTGTTCATGTGAAAACGGCAAAACGCGGCGTAAATATCCATAAACAGGCTGTAGGGCTTATTGGACGTGGTGCCCTCGGGCACCTCGACGCCTTCGCCCATGCGCACCAGGTTTTCTTTGCTGGCCTCAGCTTTCGACACGTCCCAGGCGCCGTCAAAGACGCTGAACATGCGCTCCCGGTCCGCGCTGAACATTTTCTCAGCACCCACGGCCAGAGCAAGATCGCCTTCTTCAGCCCGCAAAAACTGCGTCGCCAAATTAAAGGCTGAGGAGCCACTGGCGCAGGCATTCTCCACATTCATCATGGGAATGCGTTCAAAACCCATGTCCCGCAAGGCAATCTCGCCGGGAATCATGTTTTGCCCTTCCATATGGCCTTGGGTCGCATTGGAAAAGAAGGCCGATTGAATATCCTCTTGCAAGACACCGGCGTCCGAGAGGGCCTCGGTGACCGCCTCGTTGGTCAACGACTTGACACTGCACTCTGCCATTTTGCCCATGTTGGTCATGCCGACACCGACCACGTAAATCTTTTCCATTGTCATTCTCCGTCTGGCTCCGTCAGTCTCAGCCCAGGGGGCAGAGGTTCAGAATTCGTTTGGAATCAATGCCGGTATTCTAAACGATCTTCCGGCGGGATGTCGCGGACACCGACAACAAAGGTGGCGATCTCGTCTTTACCGTAACTGAGGTGGACGCGATCTGTAGAGGCGGGGCGTTTTAGGAGGAATAGGCCCGGGCGTCGTTCGGTCGCCGGGCGGATGGGTCGTGGGGTGAAGCCGCCACCGCAGTTGGGGCAAACGTTACGCAAGTGCGTGTCCACACACTCGGCGTAAAAGGTGCATTCGTAAGTGCAGATGCGCGCGTCCAATGCGTTTGGCGGCAAATCTTTGTCGCAGTATTCGCAGTTGGGCCTCAGCTCAAGCACTTGCGCCTCGTCTATTCCGCCGCAGACTTGTGAATAGGACAGGTGCCGCCAATCTCTAAGCCGAGCGCATGGATAAAGCGCCCGTAGCCGACGAAAGTTATGATCCGCCAGCCCAAGTCAATGATTTCAGCTTCACTGAAATGTGCCCGCAGTTTGTCGAACAGGTTTTCCGACGCCGACTTGTGGTCGCCCGCCAAAACGTCCGCATAGTGGATGGCGGCTTTTTCGCGCGGGGTGAGTACCGTGCTGGCTTCGTAATCTGCGATTTCGCTAATCAGGTCTTCGGTCACACCTTGTTGCTCTGCCAGAGCAAACCGGGCGCTTAGTCATAGGTTGCAATCGTTCCGTTGCGCGACCCGTAAGCGCGCCAGTTCGGTTAATCGCATGTCGACCGAACCCCGGGTTTCGGTCACCAGGGGAAAATAAAACTCGATAAATTTACGGAAGGTATCGGGCGCGTGCGCGAACACCTGTACGAACCCAGACCCGCCGAGTTCCTTGTCGTACGCCCGCATGATCTCGGTCAGATCTTCGGGCATGTCTTCGATGGGGACATTGCTCACACGTGCCATGGCATTCGTCCTTTGCTGAGCGGATTTTTAAACTCTGCCGAATTCTCGTCCTCTATGGAGGGCTGGTCAAGCGGCAATGGAAGTGAGATTAGTGCTAGATCACGGATGGGTTGCCGGACCATGATGAGGGCAAGCGCATTATTACAGCAAGGGAGCAAGACACCATGACCAAAGTAAAGTTTGAGAAGCAGGGCCGTTTGGCAACGATCACCCTCAACCGTCCCAAAGTGATGAATGCCATCGACAAAGACCTGCATCTGGCGCTTTGCGATATTTGGCAGGAGTTCAGCGACGATGACGGTCTTGACGTGGCGATCCTCACCGGTGCAGGCGACGCATTTTGTGCCGGGATGGATCTGAAAACCCATGTGCCCGAATACATCGGCGCCGGGCCCCAGAAAATTCTTGACTGGGCCAAGCTGGGGTTAGGCGGTTTGACCCGTGGTTTTCATCATCTCGAAAAGCCGGTCATTGCCGCGGTCAATGGTTGGGCGTTGGCCGGTGGTTTCGAACTGTCCTTGTCGGCAGACATTCGCATCGCTTCCGAGCGAGCGAAGTTTGGCGCCTTCGAGGCGCGGCGCGGTTTTCACGACGCCGATGGCGGGGTTGCCCGCATGGTCAATTTCTGCGGTGTGGCGGTCGCCATGGAGATGCTGCTTACGGCAGAGCCGATTGACGCCGAGCGTGCCCTGCAGCTCAATATGATTTCGAAAGTAGTGCCCCACGACACGCTGATGGAAGAAGCCGAACGTACGGCGCACTTCATATTGCGCAACGATCAAGCCGCCGTGCGCTCAGCCAAACGCACGGTGCTCGACATGATCGGGCGGTCCTTGGACGATCAGCTCTACCGGGAGTGCATCGCCGGCTATACTTTGATGGCCGACAACCCGACGGTTCCCGGTCTCTTGGGGGCGTTCTACGACAAGACCGACAAGGGCCGCGCCGGTGTGAATGCGACGCCTCTCTAACAGTGGGTTAGGTCGAATAGGTCAAGGGCAAACAATGCGCCCAAAGACCCGTGTCACGACGATGGCGAGTCTATGGCTGTTGCCGGCAAGGTTTTGGGCCGGAGTATACCCAGCGCAAACAGTGCACCCAAAGACACGATCCCCATGCCCGACCAGGCGAGTGTGGTCGGGATTTCACCCAAGGTCGGCACTGCTAATAGGGCGGCGAGTACAGGGACCATGGCGACGAACACGGAAGTCTGGTTGGCGCCCAAATGACGCACCGCGAGCAGCATGAAATACATGCCGACAAAACTTGGCATCAGGCCCTGATAAAAAGCCTGCAGCAGGATCTCATTCATTGGGGCTGTGGCAATATTACTGGGCAGGAAAAAGAACCAGATGGGCAGGTAAATGATTGCGTTTACCACCGTAACCCCGCACAACATTTGTCCGGCGGTGATGTTCCAGGCTTTGGTTGCGACCAAATAAAGCGCGAGGAATGTGGTGGCGGCCAAGAAAAATAAATCGCCGATCCAAGTGTCGCCAACCGTGCCCGAGAGCAATGAACTCGAACCCACTAGTGCTCCGCCAATGGCAATGGCGACGAGGCCCAACGCTTGTGTGCGAAAAATACGCTCGCGCACCCACAGCCAGGCGACAACCACAGTGAACGCGGGCAGGGCCCCGTTCATGAACACGCCGCCGTGAGCCGCCGGGGCATAGGCAAAACCAGAGTATGACAACAGGGCGTAAGGAAAACCCGAACTGATGGCCAAGACGGCGGTAATCTTAAGGGTAAGACCTTCCCAGGCGCGGTTCCAGATTACCCACGGCAGAACCAACGTGCCCGCGATGCCATAGCGCATGGCCGCCAGATCGAAGGCGTTTAAACTGTTGGTGACCCCATAACGCGTAACCACAATCCAGCCGGTCCACACCAGCGTAACGCCGAGGGCACCCGCAAGGCCGATCAATGTGGTGCGCTTCATGCGTCAGGATGCCTTCGGCGAGATCATTCACTCAGAGGTAGTATTGTGTTGCTACTCAGTGTGACACTCGCCTTCCATAAACAACCCAAGGACTGCTGTACAGCGCAATTCGTTTCGGACCCGAAAATACCTTGATCGGTTTGGTTTGTGTGAGTTTAGGGCGTTTTCCGAAACGCGAAATTCTCATGACTAGAACCATGCCCATGACCGGCGGTAGTGGAGGCATTGGCCGTGTGACAGCCGTTTTGGCTGGGCAAAGGGGCTGGAATGTGGGGGTAAACTAAAGGTCAAATCGGGAGCCGCCGAGCAAACGGCGCGAGACGTTGCTGTGGCGGGCGGGAGGTAAAAACCGCCTATTAATCAGCAACGCTGTTCAGACGCCGAAGATTTGCTAGCATTCGCCAAGGCAAATCGCATCAAGAGGGTTTCTGGGGAGGAAACGGCGATGATCATTTTATATGGCCATATTCCGGCATGGGGACTACCGGACATGAGCCCATATGTGACCAAGATAGACTGTTACATGCGCATGGTTGATCTAGATCATGAACTGGTCCCGCAGCCGGGAGGTGATCTCACCAAAACGCCGAAAGGCAAATTGCCGGTCATTGATGACGACGGCACGATTGTCGCGGACTCGAGTTTTATCCTCGAATATCTAAAGGAAAAATACGGCGATCCCCTGGACGGGCACTTAAGTGATCAAGAACGCGCCATCGCGTTCTCATTCTGGCGCATGATGGATGAGAGTTTTTACTGGTATTTGATCCAGATGCGCTATCGCCGGGATGAGGACTTTGCCCTTTACGACCCATTCTGGTCTATCTTTTTCTCGTCCGTACCACCTGAGGAGCGGGCCGAACCAGTGCGCGCCTTTCGCGAAAATATTTTGAATGAATTTTTCTATTCCGGCCGGGGCCGTCATTCGACTGAGGACGTAGAACACATGGCGTTCCGCGAATACGACGCAGTGGCGATGCAATTGGGCGACAAACCCTTTATGATGGGCGATACGCCCACCAGTGTTGACGCATCGTTTTACTCATTCCTATTGCATGCCATGCGGGTGCCGTTTGAGAGCCCGATCAAGGACTACGGTAATTCAATCCCAACCCTAGTCGACTATTTGGATCGCATTTATAACCGTTACTATCCTGAACTGGCTGAGGAGAAATCGAATGTCGTCTGAAGGACAACTCGCGGGCCGCCCCGCATTGATAAGCGGGGCTGCGTCGGGTTTGGGTCGGGCCACCGCCGAGCGCTTTGCCCGCGAGGGCGCGCTGGTGATGGTCGCCGACATTGACGTTGAAGGCGGTGAGGCGGTGGTGGCCGGCATCAAGGAAGAGGGCGGTATCGCCGTGTTTCGCCGCACCGATGTGACCGACCGCGCCGACGTGCGCCAGATGGTCGCAGATGCGGCATCTGAGTTTGGCGGCCTGTCCGTGCTGGTCAACAATGCTATGTCCAACCCCAGTGACACTTACACGGAAGATGAGCGCTGGGACACCATGCTGGAAAGCGGTCTCGCGGCCTACTGGGCGGCGGGGGTCGCGGCAGCCCCCCATTTGGCCAAATCAGGCCACGGCGCCGTCGTCCAAATTGCATCCATTGCCGGTGCGCGCATGGGTATCTCGTTCGCGAGCGAAGCCTATAGTTCGGCGAAGGCCGGCACCGTTGGCTTGACCCGCAGTTTTTGCAAACGCTTCGGCCCCGAAGGCATTCGGGTCAATTGCATCGCCCCGGGGGTGATCGAAACTCCGCGCTGGCGGGCGCCCGGCTTGCCCGAACCCGACTTCGGCATTCGCTATCGTAAAATGACTCCGTTGGGCCGTTACGGCCTACCGTATGAAGTCGCAGCGCTCGCCCTATTTCTGAGTTCCGATGAAGGCAGTTATGTGAACGGTCAAGATATCGCCATCGACGGCGGTTTTACCAACGCCGCCCTTTTTGAAACCGCGGATCTGTCTTAGGGGCAGGTTCCAGCATTTTTCTCATTTATTCAATCACACTCTAGGAGAACCTCAATGGCGAAGATTTCCGGCGCGACCTTGATGGCGCGGGCGCTCAAACAACAAGGCGTCGACTATATGTTTGGTGTGGTTGGTTTTCCTGTGGTGCCGATCGCCTATGCAGCCGAGGCCGAGGGCATTACCTACGTCGGCATGCGGAACGAGCAATCCGCCAGTTATGCGGCGCAGGCCGCGGGGTATTTAACCGGCCGCCCGCAGGCGTGTTTGGTGGTGTCGGGCCCCGGGGTCGTCCACGGCCTGGCGGGTCTCGCCAACGCCCAGTCCAACTGCTGGCCGATGATTTTAATCGGCGGCGCGTCACCCACTGACAACAACGGCCGCGGCGCCTTTCAGGAAGAGCGCCAGGTGTTGTTGGCATCACCTTTGTGTAAGTACGCGCACGGCGTTGAACGCGTTGAACGCATTCCGTTTTATGTGGAGCAGGCGGTGCGCAGGGCACTTTATGGCCGTCCTGGCGCCACTTATTTAGACATGCCCGACGAAGTAATCACCGGCGAAATAGAAGACGACGAGGTGGAGCCTGCGCCGACAGTGGCCGAACCGCCACGCGGCCTGGCCCAGCCGGACAGTATTGAGGCGGCCCTGGACGCGCTTGAATCCGCCGAGCGGCCGTTGGTCATCGTCGGTAAAGGCATGTCATGGTCGCGCGCCGAGGACGAGGTGCGCCAGTTTATCGAGCGCACGCAAGTACCGTTTTTGGCGACCCCCATGGGCAAGGGCGTGGTTTCCGACGACCATCCCTTGTCGGTTGGCGCCGCTCGGTCGCTCGCGTTGGCCGAGGCTGACGTAATTTTCCTCATGGGCGCGCGCCTCAATTGGATTTTGCACTTTGGCTTGCCGCCGCGGTTTTCGAAAGACGTGCGCGTGATTCAACTCGACCTGAGCCCTGAGGAGATGAGCAATAACGTGCAGACTGAAGTTGCACTGGTGGGGGATGGCAAAGCGGTAACCGGACAGCTCAATGACGCGCTGGAGAAACGCCAGTGGTTCTGCCCGTCGGACACCCCGTGGCGGGCGGCAATTGCCGAAAAGATCGAAGCAAATCTGGCCGCAGTGGCGCCGATGATCGCCGATAACAGCACGCCCATGAACTATTTCCGTGCCTACGACGACATCGTGCCGCGCTTGCCGAAGAACGCGATCATTATCGGTGAAGGCGCCAACACCATGGACATCGGACGCACGCAAATGCCTAATTTCGGCGCCCGCGAGCGCTTGGACTCGGGCTCCTACGGCACCATGGGGGTCGGATTGGGCTTTGCCATCGCGGCGGCCACGGTTCACCCGGACCGGCCGGTCGTTGTTGTTCAGGGCGATAGTGCGTTTGGTTTTTCCGGTATGGAGGTCGAGACCGCCGCCAGAAAGGGCATGCCCTTAAAAATTATTATCCTCAACAACGGTGGCATTGCAGGCGGCTATGAAGGCGACGGGGCGTTACCCCCGCATGCGCTCATGCACGGAGCGCGCTACGAAAAAATTGCTGAAGCTTTTGGCGGCACCGGCTTCTATGTGGAAGATCCGGCCGACCTGGGGCCAACCCTCGACAAAGCCATGGCGGCCGACGGATTGGTAATCGTCAATGTGAAAATCTCTGCTACCGCCGGTAAAAAGCCGCAGAAGTACACCTGGCTTGATTCCGGGCAATCGACATCTATGAATTAGCCAAATGGTTCCCATAGGCTGGGGGATGCTCTACAACCGCGCGCATGCCATCTTCCCAATCTGACCGCCAGCATAGTCTGCGCGGTATCCTCTTCATGTGCGCGGCAACGATCATCCTGTTCCCGCTGATGAATGCGGCGGTCAAATATCTGGGCGGCGAAGGCTATCCGATCGTGCAGATCGTGTTTTTCCGCTCGCTCATCCATTTTTTGTGGATGGTTGCCCTGTTTTTGCCGACGCAAGGCTGGCGCATCTTTGTGACCAACCGGCCTGCCCTCCAATTGGGACGCTCGGTACTGCAGCTGATCGCGCTGACCACATACGTCATCGGGGTCATGCACATCCCACTTACCACGGCGGCGGGGGTTGGGTTTACCGCACCTTTATTGGTTGTCGTTTTGTCGGTTCCCCTGCTTGGAGAAAAGGTTGGTCCGCGCCGCTGGGCCGCAGTGTTCGTTGGTTTTATCGGCGCGCTGGTGATCATTCGGCCGGGCACTGAGGTATTTCAGCCAGCCAATTTCTTCATCCTGGCGGCGGCGTTTAGTTATGCCCTCTATCAGATTTTAACCCGCCGGGTGTCTGAGCATGACGACTACCGGGTGACCGGTGTCTACACCATTTTTGCGTCCCTCGCGATATCTACGATTTTGGTTGGCTTCGATTGGAAAACGCCCGACAGCGGTCTGGATTGGCTGATTTTACTGACCCTGGGCATCGTCGGCGGCGGCGGTCACTTTTTCATGATCCGCGCCTATCAATACGGCGAGGCGTCGGTATTGGGGCCGCTCGACTACGGTCAATTGCTCGGCGCGACCCTACTTGGCTACTTAATTTTCGCCGAATTTCCCGACCTTTGGACTTGGGTAGGTGCCGGGATCATCATCGCGAGTGGCCTCTACATCGCCCGCCGCGAGTCCATCAAGCGGCACGAAGCAATCAAGTCACTGCCGGCTGAATAACCCCGGTCATTTGATCGACGATCTTCTGGTAGTCGCTCGCATCCGAATAGTCTTGAGTGTGCACAAAATGGGTTGCGCCCGCGTCCCTATAGGCCGTGGCCATTTCTATCGCTTGGGCTGGGTTTTCCAAAGGTAGGGTTTTCATGACCACAGTTTCCAAAGGTGGCCGGCCCAAGTCTGTAGCTTGTTGAGTGCTGCTTTCTACCAACGGCTTCAGTTCTTCGGGCAATATTCCGACCGGAATCCAGCCATCTCCCACCCTCAATGCACGGGGGATCGCGATGTGTGGCGCGCCGCCAATCAGAAACGGCGGGCGTTTCGGACGGGGTTTCAGGATTAGTTCCTGGCCGTTTTCGACCACGCTCTCGTTATCGAAAGCGCGGTGCAGAAATTCGAGAGTCTCGTCGGTGATTTTACCGCGCTTCGATCGATCGACGCCGAGCGCGGTAAACTCCTCGGCCATCCAGCCCGGCCCAATCCCCATCATCATGCGCTCGTTCGATAGCACTTGAATGGTGGCAAGCCATTTGGCAGTCAGCAGTTTAGGGCGATAGGGGATGATCAGCACTCCGGTGCCGAGGCTGATGCGCTGGGTCACGCCAGCCAGATACGTGAGCACACTTAGGGGATCGAGGATCGCGCCCATGTCGCCACTGAGCCCAAACTCGTTGTTCCAGCCCGGCGGCGGAAAGCCAATGTGATCGTTGAGCCAGATCGAGTTGAGGGTCGAGCGGTCGGCGATCTGCGCACACGCGGAAAGGTTTTCAGGCGTGGCGTGTGGTCCCCAATTGCGGATGTTGATGCCGAGTTTCATGGTGGTGCTCCCGCCTCTCGTTTGTTCGACCCTGGTTTATTGTGGTCCACTGGAACCACAGGTACATTCGCCATTAGTTTAACATATTTTGGGGAAGGAATTCATGACCACAATCCTAGTGACCGGCGCGGACCGGGGCATTGGTGCGGCGCTCGTGCGTGGATATTCCGCCCGTGGCGATGCCGTCATTGCCGCCTGTTTGGGTGAGGGTGCCGATCTTAAAGCCGAAGACATTCATGTGGAAGCAGGCGTGGACGTCACCAACATGGCATCGCTTGAGGGTTTGCGCGACCGACTGGGCGATACCCGGCTCGACATGGTGATCAATAATGCCGGCGCGTTTCATCCGGATAAGTGGCCTGATTTTGATACCGACGCCATGCTGCGGCTCTATGACATCAACGCGCTCGGCCCCATGCGCGTGGTATCGGCGCTCGAACCCTTAATGGGTGAAGGCGGCAAAATCGGCATCATCACCAGCCGGGTGGGGTCGCTTACCGACAACAGTTCGGGCGGCATGTACGGCTATCGGATGTCGAAAGCCGCCGGCAATGTGCTCGGTATCAACCTCTATCACGAACTGCGCCCGCGGGGGATCGCCGTGATGCTATTGCATCCGGGACGGGTGGCGACCGAAATGACAGAGGACCTCGGGTCACTTGGCGACTTCATTACACCCGAGCAAAGTGCGGCGGGGCTGATCGCGCGCATGGATAGCTTGGGACCTGATACGCCGCCCGAGTTCCGCCATATCAACGGCACACTGCTACCTTGGTAATCAGATTTAAATGGGGAGACAATCAATGATGACGGTGTTTGGTCTGGCCAAGACCTGGGATTTCCCCGACGCAAGCCCTTATGTGTGCAAGCTTGTCATGTGGTTGCGGCTGGCGGGTATCGACTATGACCTTCAATATGTGCCGTGGCCCGACATGATTGAGAAAGCGCCGCGCAAAAGTGTCCCGTGGATCGAAGACACCGACGGTGAAGTTATTCACGATACCACCCGCATCATTGACCGCTTGACCGAAAAGTATGCGGTGCAAATAGACGCGCATTTGTCGGATCAGGGACGCGCTCAAATGCGCGCCTGGCAGCGGTTGTTGGAAGATCATTATTACTGGGCGTCGCTCGTGCACATGCGCTGGATCGATGACAACAATTGGCCGGCCTACAAAGAAGAGCTGGCAGCGGACTTGGAGCCCTCACCCGAAGTAGACGCTTTCTTTCAGGAAATTCGCGACTATCTGATGGGCGAGTTCAACGGTCACGCGGTCGGCAAAATGAGCACCGATGAAGTGCTCAAAGTCGCTGCTGAGGACTTGGACGCATTGTCGGACGGCCTTGGGGGTCAGCCCTATTTGATGGGCGACCGGCCAACTTCGGTGGATGCCATGCTGTACGCGTGTTTGCTCCAGACCTACGTCACCCGGTGCACGTCACCGACAGTGGACCACGCACGCACAAAAACCAATTTGGAAGCTTATTTCAACCGCCTCCACGCCGAATTCTGGACCGGGTAAAGCCGGCGGTTAACCCACGACCACTCCCGAAACGACTTGCCACACCAGCAGACAGCCGGTCAATATGCTGGTGGCTGCCGTGGTGATGGTTCCCAAAACGCGCGGATTGTTGGTGCTAGGTTCAATGAAGCCCATGCCGAAAATGTGGGCTACACGCGCGGCAATAAACACAGCCGCCAAACCCAGGAGCACCAACGGGTTCATGGCACTCAATTCGAGCAGGGCGAGAGAGACAATGAAGATCGCCGCATTTTCGGCCAAGTTGCCGTGGGTGCGCACCCGCATCTCAACTTCAAGCACATCGCCGGTGCCAATGGCCACTTGATGTTTGCCCCGTCCGAGGCCGGTCCAAACCATCAGGGCGCTTTGCATAATGATAAGAATGCCGCCGGTAAAACCGGCGATAACCGGAAAGATCATATTTTGTCTCCTACAATGACAAGCTTGTCCTTCGTTCAGTTTGCCTCGATTGGATAGCGCCGTTCAAGAATGGCCTGAACAGCCCGCACCAACTGTATCTTACCGACCGCGCCGACAATACTCGGATCAATGTGGGAGAAGCCGTCGATTAGGAATAGCTCGGTTTTCGGCACTGCATCCGCCAAATCCATGCTTTCTGTATACGGAATCATGGTGTCTTCGCGGCCATGGATGAGAACAAGCCGTCCTGTCAATCTGTCGAGTTCACGATTTTTGAGTGACAGCTCGTTCATGCGATTTTTGACAGATCCCGGCAGCGCGCAGATCAACTGTTCCAAGCGGTTCGCCTCGGTGTTTACGAACAGATCATAGGGGGGTGCCGCCTTTGGG
Source organism: Alphaproteobacteria bacterium (assembly GCA_029941135.1). Lineage (GTDB taxonomy): Bacteria > Pseudomonadota > Alphaproteobacteria > JAPYRI01 > JAPYRI01 > JAPYRI01. The sequence continues at coordinate 41,867 of JAPYRI010000007.1, forward strand.
CTCATACGGGCTCTCAAGTCTTCCGTCGGCGCTGAGGGCTGGTCCAGTTTTCGCTCGGCCAATTTTGTCAGGGCCCCTCGATCACTCGGAACAGTAAGCCGGTCAATATTGCTTTTGAGAAATAGCCATTTGGCGGCGGGGTGTGGGTGCGCGATTTGCCACGTCTGTTCACAGTGTGCCCGAAAGTGTCCGGTGTTGATAAAGGTGACCACCGCCTTGGTGTCGTAATAGCCGCCGATCCCAATGACGCAATCGATCCGGCCTTCTAGGCGCGGGGGTCGAGGGTCGCAAGCACTGTCGGGCCCACAGCGTACGATATGGCCAGCAGCGCGGTTCGGGTTTGCCCACTGGCGGGATACTGGGTGGATAGGTAAGAGGCAGAACTTGCGATTATTTGCGCTTCTTCCGGCCCGACCTGCATGAGCCTTGAGCCTGGCATATCTGGGACCAGCACGCGAAAGCGCGCGCGTGCGTTCGCTTGGCGCTTCGGAAGATTTGATCATGAAGGTGTCTCGGTCACTGGTGCCATTCCGTCCGTCACACCCGTTTTGGGCAGCATGCGAACCGCCAACGCGGACGCGACTGCGGTGCCGGCTGCGACCGTAAGCGCAGTGTTATATCCACCGCTTTGATCAAACAGGTAGCCCGCGAACCAGGGCGCCAAAAACCCGGCAAAGCCCCACGAAATGCACACGCGCCCATAGATGCGTCCGGCTGACAGAATGCCAAAGTAATGGACGACGGCGGTAGGGTAGGCGACCACCAGCGCGCCGTAACTGAAACCGATCATGGCCAGGCACCCGAGTACGTAATTGACCGACCCTCCTTGGGCGAGCAGGAGTAGCACCACGGCCGTCAACAGGGGAAGGGCGGACAAAAGTGTGCGCACCGAGAACCGATCCGCAAGCCAGCCCGCCAACAATCCGCCGAGCATGTATCCGCTTGCGTTTACGGCGGGTCCGGCAAACGCCGCGTCACCTCCGGCGGCCGCGACAATGCCGGCGCTATGGCCGATGGCCATGACCCCGGCAGCCGCGCCTGCACCGTACCCCAGCCACAAAACGGCTTCGGTGCCGTTGGCGCCTTTAACGGGTTTCATTTCTTCTGATCGCGGTTCCGGGGTGAAAGTCGCGCCCGAATATCGCAGCAACGTGGCGACCAAAATCCCGGTGGCGATAAATGTAACCGCCAGCCAATTCATGGCGGCGCTAATGCCACCCACATCGAGGGCGGCACTCATCAAAGGCGGGGACAAACCCATACCGGCCGCGTACGAAGCGGCGGTGATGCCGATGGCAAATCCTTTACGGCCGGGCAACGCTTGGGCCGCCACTTGGATGGTAAAGCCATACCCGATGCCGTTTGCACCGCCAAACAGCAACCCGTAACCGATCCACAGCGGCAGTACTGACGTTCCCCAACCGCTGAGCACGATGCCGACCGCCGACACCAGACAAACAGTGGCGGTAAAGATCGGCGGGGACACCCTTTGGTACACCCGGTGACCAATGAATAGGCCCACTGTTGCCGCAATCATCGACACCGACAAAATTGAACTCACCTCAGCGCGAAACGCGCCTAACATTTCTTCCCAGGGTGCGAGAAAAATGGGAAAGACGAATACCGACCCGAGCATGGCCATGAGGATCATGCAAGCGATCAAAGTTATGGTGCTGCGGTTCATGAATTTAAGTGCTTCGTTTCAAATGCTGATACGGGGTGGGTGCCGACGAAACCCGTCAGCAGAAAAGCGCCGCTCGCGTTGATCGCGACTAAATACACCGTTGTCATTGTGGTAATCACGCTGTGTCCCTAAAATTTTCCTCACCCTGACCGGGAGACTACGGGAAAACCGGTCGCGCGTTAAGCGCCGGTCGGATAAGTTGCGGAATAGCATTTAGCCGTGGAGGAAATCTCGTGACCGACGCAAACATCCCAAATTGGCGCCTGCAGGGCGAAATCGCGCTCAACTGTAATTGCAAAGTGTTCTGCCCGTGCGTTGTGTCATTGGGCGAGCATCCGCCCACGGAGGGACGTTGCTTTGCTTGGGCCGGTATTCATCTGGACAAGGGCAACTGGGGCGATCTTGCGCTTGACGGTCTGAATGTGGCCCTGTTGCTCGACATTCCGGGCCGTATGGCCGATGGCGGTTGGAGCGCGGCCGCATACATCGACGATCGGGCCTCGCCCAAGCAAGCCGAGGGATTGGAGAAGATATTGTCGGGTGCCGCGGGGGGACATACCGGTCTCTTTAGCCTGCTGGTGTCTGATTTTCTCGGCGTAAAGCGAGTGCCGATCACCTACGAGGTTGATGGTAAGGTGAGGCGGATTCAAATCCCCAAAATTCTCGATGGCACCATCGAGCCGATAAAGGGCGTGAACAGCGATGAAGACGTGGTGATCAGGAACACACGGTATTGGATGTCGCCTGACGTCACTGTTGCCCAAGCGGGTAAATCGAAGTTCAAAGATTTCGGCCGGGTGTGGAACTTAACCGGGCGCTCAGCCGAATTGGCCGCCATCGACTGGAGCGGCCCCGGGCGCTAATATCGCATCTTCGGCATCCAATGAGTTGAGGGAACGAGAATGGCATTTGCCAATGACGGTGGTGTCGAACTGTGGTTTGACATCAAGGGTGAAGGCGAACCCATCGTGCTCACCGGCGGCTTCGGCCTGCTGCACGATCAATGGGACCGGGTCACCGACATATTGGCCCGCGACTTAAAAGTCATCAATTGGAACTATAGGGGCGCGGGCCGCTCTGACCGGGGGTGGCCCGGTGGCTTTTCGCTCGACCGGTGGGTTGACGATCTGGAGCTCATTCTCGATCATGCGGGCATCGGCAAGGCGCATTTCTGGGGCACCTCGACTGGCTCCTTTCTGACCACCCGCTATGCCGCGCACCACCCCGCCCGGATTAAGTCCGTTGTTACCTATCCGTTGTTCAAAGCCAACGTGGCCTTCCGGACAGCGTTTACCGGTTTTCTTTTTGTTGCGGAAAACTTCGGCTATGAGGCGCTGGCAAAATTGACTCAGTGGATCGGTTGCGCCGAACATAACGTCTTCGGTGGCATGTCCAACGAGATGGCGAAGTTCGAAGCCGAATCCTTCGCGCGTAATTTCTCAATTGAGAGTTTGGCCAAAACCATGGAGATATTTGGACACTGTGATCTCACCTCCGATGTGGCGAAATTGACCATGCCGACTTTATTGTTGATGGGGAACTCCGGGCAATTGGCGGCCAAGTCACCGGGAACATCAGAGCTTGTGGAGATCTTCAAATCCCAATGCGCCCATGCCGAGGTGGCGCTGATAGAAAGCGGGGGCGGCACGTACTGCATGCTTGAAGAGCCCGAGGAAACAGCCGCCGTGGTGGTCGACTGGGTCAAAAATCATACCTAAACGAACACTGAATTATGGAATGAGGGGAGGGTCAAAGTGACGAAACGTATCAAGGTCATCGTGCCAGTGCCCATGGACGCGGCAGGGGTCGCCAATCGAATTGCGCAACTGCCGCCGTCCCTCATCCGCGCGGGGTTCGAACCAGAATTTGTTGCGGTTTCTTGGGGTGCTGCTCTGGGTGATAGTCACCACGATATGCTGCTCATGGACTGGACCGTGTTTCAAGCTGGGATAAAAGCGGAAGAAGAAGGGTTCGACGCCGTGTGTATCGATACCGTGAGCGATTCCGGTCTCTTTGCCCTGCGCTCGCGTCTGTCGATCCCGGTGCTGGGGCCGGGTCAGGTGTCGTTCCACACTGCCATGACACTGGGCAAGAAATTTTCGATTATCACCATGTGGGACGAATGGTTCCCGCTGTACCAAAAAACCATCACCGAATACGGCTTGTCGCATCGAGTCGCGTCGATCCGGTCGATCAAAACCCGGCCCGACTTGGAAGACCTTCTGGAAGGCAAAGAAGATGTCATCTTCGAGAAGCTCAAAACCGAGGCCATGCGGGCGATAGATGAAGATGGCGCGGATGTAATCGTGCTCGGCTCCACGACCATGCACCAGTCCGCCGAATATCTGGCCGAGAACCTGCCAGTGCCGGTGATCAACCCGGGTCTTATCTGTTACAAAATGTGCGAGGTGTTGTTGGAACTCGGCCTTTCCCACTCGAAGCTGGCGTTTCCAGCACCGGAGGTGCCCAAGGACGACGAAGTGCTGGCGAACAACAACTGAAGTAGAGCGGGAGGACAATGGCATGAGCGAGACGTACCCCTACGAGTACTACGTGGATATCGTGACCAAGCGGTATTTTGATGGCGTCGACAATAAGCGGCTCGACCAGATTCTCGACTGTTTCCACGCGGACGCGGTTTTGAAGGAAATGACGTCGGACACCACGCACGCGGGCCGTGATACCGGCATCAAAGGCATGTTCGAGCGCCTGATCGTCGACAATGACCGGGTTTGGCATGGCAACTTTGTGCACACGGTGGACGTCGAGGGGGAAGCGATTTGCTCGCAGTTTTCGGTCGAAGTTGAGGCCACCGCCCTGCGGCTGGGGACACTGCGCTACGAGAACTGCAATCGCTTCTATCTGAAGGATGGCAAGTTTACCGAAGTGTTTGTCTATATGTCCGGCCAGAATTTGCTCACCTAGCCAGAATCTGTTCACACAGGAGGTCGACCATGCAGTACGAATCAAAACTCGACCGCGAACAATTGATTGATCTCGCCACCAAATCTTATTTTGGCAATGTGGATGACAAGAATCTGGACGCAGTGCTGACTTGCTTCCACGACGAGGCCCTGTTCACCATCCAAACCGATCGCACGACTCATTCCGGATCGGGTGAAATCCGCTGCATGTTTCAAGACTTTTTCGATGACTACGAAAAAATCATCCACAAGAATTTCGTCTGCACAGCGGATGAGGAAAATGGCCGCATCTGTGCCGTTTTCGATGTTGAGGTCACCGACCTTGAAGGTAATGTGACTCGCATGCGGAACACCAATTTCTGGCGCGTGCGCGGCGATAAATTTCAAGAGGTCTATGTTTACATGAGCGGCGCCAACGTCCTCAAGTGACCGCGGGATGAAGCTGCCATTTGCCACGGTTGATGTCTTCACGGCGGAGCGTTTTGGCGGCAATCCGCTCGCCGTGGTACTGGATGGGCGCGACTTAAGCGCCGCTCAAATGCAGCATATTGCGGCCGATTTCAACTACTCCGAGACCACGTTCGTGCTGCCGCCCCAAGACCCCACCCACACCGCTCGCGTGCGTATCTTCACGCCCCGCGCTGAAGTGCCCTTTGCTGGGCATCCGAACGTGGGCACAGCTTTCGTGCTCGCGCAACTGGGGCAGGTTTTTGGGTGCCCGATTGGTGATCAGCTCCAGTTTGGAGAACAGGCGGGTTTGGTCGAAGTTGAGCTTTTGACAGACCAAGACCAGGTTGTCGGCGCGCGTCTGCGCTCGCTCGCGCCGTCGGTATTGATCGGTACGTCCAACTTTTTTGAACTCGCGGTTGCCATCGCCATCGGCCTGTTCGGTTTCACATCCGGCGCGGCGCTAGCGACGGTAGTCGGCGTGCTGGTTGAAGTGCCGGTCATGTTGTCAGTGGTGAAGATGGTGAATAACTCCAAAGACTGGTACGACCGTAAGCCCGCAATCGCTTCGGGCTAATTGCTGTCCCCGACAATCACTTCGTCAACCCGCTCGTCGTAGAAACAAAAGTAGCCTTTGATCGACAGCATCTCGTCGTAAGGTTCTTCATAGGACCAGGCGGCGTCCTCGGCCACCCGGTCGCCCACGGTGAACGCCCAATAGGATGCCGTGCCCTTGAACGGACAATAAGTATCGGTCGCGCTGGTGGTCAGCCCCACATTGCGCACGTCGGTGCGGGGAAAGTAATAGCGCGGCGGGCAGTTTGATTCTGTGAGTTCTAGCGCTCGCTTTGTATCAGCAACCGTCTCACCGTTAATGATCACACGAATGCGCTGGGGGACGGGCTCTAGGGTAAGAGTATGTGCCTTCTGTTTGACGTATCCCGGACCTGAATTACTTCCGTTTTGTGTGACGCTCATGAGCCTTTCCTTCCGAGTTCATTCCGTCCATTTTCCTCACTTATCGTAACCCGAATTGACAGATTCCCAAAATTTTCCGGGTTAGAGCTGCGTAGGAAAGTGGCAGTCAAGTGCCCCCGCGGTCACGGCTCGCAGTTTGATTTTACCTCCACGGGTAGCGTTTTTGCCTACTTCGGCCAGGGCATTTGCCGGTGGGCGATTGAGGGTTATCACTGCAACGCCGCCGGACAGAATTTCAATATCGATACAGTCGTACTTTTTTTCAGGTTTCATCACACCATCCTATAGAGCTATTGCCCCGGATCAATCCGGTTCGACATCAACGCATATCCCATATGCCGCCGTTGCATGGGATCATCTGTTAGACTTTGCGCCGGATGACATAGGAGCGTTTAGGAATGGACAACTTTCAGCAGATTTTTGACCGCGCCGCCGCGTTTCATGGGGGCACGAAAGTGCTCGAAGATTTATTGCCGAAACCACTCTCACCCAAAAAGTTGAAAGCGATCCCCAATGATCGCTGGCTCGCCCACATGGCCAAATGTGTGTTCCGGGCGGGCTTTTCATGGAAGGTGATCGACAATAAGTGGGCCAATTTCGAGACTGCTTTTGACGGTTTTGACGCCCACAAAAATGCCATGAAATCAGACGATGATCTGTCCGAACTGCTCAAGGACAAAGGCATCGTGCGCAACTGGGAGAAAATTAAATCCGTGCGCCGCAACGCCGTGTTCTTGGTTGATGTCGCCAAACAGCACGGCAGCGCGGGCGCATTTTTTGCCCAGTGGCCGGCGGACAATATGGTTGGCCTGTGGGAGGTACTGAAGAAACACGGCAGCCGCCTGGGCGGGACTTCCGGGTCTTATTTTCTGCGCGGCATGGGGGTGGACACGTTTATTTTTTCGGGTGATGTGGTGAAAGCGCTCGTTACTCAAGGCATTATCGATAAGGCGCCCACATCCAAAACCGCACAGCGGGCTGTGCAGTCGGCGTTTAATGAATGGCAAGTTGAAAGCGGTCGGTCTTTGTCCGAGATCAGTCGCACGTTATCCTGCAGCGTTGGGCCCTAAACGACCGGCATTGTCTCCGCCTATCTGATGAAGTCTGCGGACGGATGAACCCGGGGCTGCCGTCGCACCAGATCCAGATACATGGACAAGGACCGGTCCTTTTCGGTCAATGCCCCTTGCGCAAAATGAATGCCGTCCAGCACCGGAATGTCTTGATCGACAAAGGCAAATTCAAGCGCCATGGACTCATCGGCAAATGTGCTCGCGGCTTCGAGGGCCGTGGGCGAGCCATCGCCCTTGTGGGTTACAACGACGAAATAGGTCATGGTCTGACTTGCGCCGATGACGCCAAACGGGGCCAGATAGCCGTACCACTTGCCGTCCAATGTGCCCTGCTGAAAGTAAAGTGAGACTGAGTCGATCCCGAAGGTAAATTTCATCTCCTTGCCATGCCAATGGGTGCCGTCCAGATCAAAGCGGAAGCCATGATCGGTCCAGCGAAAATCCTGGAGCGGGTCCGGGTCGGGATGCGTCCAGTCGAGGCCGTGCACGGAGCGGTAATGGTGGTAGTCCGGGGTATTGCAGCACAACACATAAGGATCGGCGGGAAACACCCCGTATTCCTTAACGATGATGTGCAGTTCGTCATCCGGATAAGTGAAGTCCGGTAGTTGCCATTTAGGAGTTTCTCCATTGTAGGCCCATAGGAGGCCATAGCGCTCAACCACTGTGAAGCTAAACAGGCAAGCGGCGGGGGGTGGATTGGCGCCGATGCCGGTTTTGACGCAATGTCCACCGGGCGCATACTCGAAACCGTGGAAGGCGCACCGGATGTTGTCGCCGGCGACCGACCCCTTCGACAAATCCGCACCTAAGTGGGGGCAATAGGAGCTTTGGACGTGCGCAGTGCCGCTCTGATCCCGGTAAATCACTACGCGTCCGTCCAAAAACGGTTTGCCCAATATTTCACCTATCTTGAGCTCGTCCGACATGCAGACCGGAAACCAGGCTTCTGTGAACAATCCGTCATCACCTTCGCTCGGCATCGGCTTCACATGTCGTCGCAAGCGGCGTTGGGCGGCTGGGTTCGTTGAGGATTTATGGCTTGTCGAGGTGTCCTGTGGCATAACCGCACATTCCCATTTTTCGGATACAGCTCTTCAGCGACGCTCATTATGACGTGATATTGCACTTAGTGCGAGGCATCGACGTGGGAATACGTAAGTCCACTGCTGAACCTTTCTTTTGCCTGAGATCGGTGCAAGACTGCGCGCCCTAAATTTTGTGATTACGTTATGAGGGAGAGATCTGAATGGATTATGTGTCGCTCGAAGAAGTGATTGAGGCCGATGGCCTGCGATTGGTCATCGTACAGGGCATGCCAAGCCCATGGGGCCAGGCCGCCAAAACCATGTTTGAGATGAAGGGCGTGTCTTACAAAGTAGCGCCGCAAATCCCCGGCGATCCTAACGAGAAATTGGTCGCGTGGTCAGGCCAAGGCAGCGGCCCGGTGGTGGCATGGAACGACGAGCGGCCGCTTTCCAATTGGCTCGATATTCTATTCCTCGCCGACCGGGTTGCACCCGAGCCACGCCTCATCCCGGAAGATGCGGCTGAGCGCGCATTGATGCTCGGCTTGGCCCACGAGATCTGCGGCGAGGGTGGTATCGGCTGGTCCCGCCGCTTGATGCTGTTTCGCCCAGCCATGGAAATGGACCCGTTGCCCCCGGGGATGCAGTTAATGGCCGAACGCTATCGTTATGATTTCGACGAAGCTGACCGGGCCGAAGAACGCACGGCCGGCATCTTGAGTGCGCTCACTAAACAACTGGCGAGCCAAAAATCGAAGGGCAGCGATTACTTCGTCGGCGACTCTGTGTCGGCGCTCGATGTTTATTTTGTCGCCTTCATGAACCTCGTCAAACCTTACGGCGACGACATCGTGCCCATCCCGGCGGATTACCGCCCAGGGTTCGAGGGCATTGGGCCGTTCATTGAGGCCGCGCTGGACGACAGCCTTATTGCCCACCGGGATTTCATCTTCGATAAGTACTTTCGCTCGCCCATGGAATACTAAGGGCGGGGGCTTAGGCCGTCCCTTCAATAAGCCCGCGTTTTTTGGTGAAAGTGTCGGTGTTTGAAGCCACAGATCAAAATGGCGTCTCAGTTTCTTCACAAAGTATTTTGGGTAAGCCCGCGCTTTGTATGTTCTATCGGGGCAATTGGTGCCCGCTTTGTATGGCCCAGGTGAAAGAGATCGCCGGTCGCTATCGCGAACTGTCGGATTTAGGGGTTCAAGTGATCTTGGTCAGCCCCCAGCCCCACAAAAACACCGCCAGTCTGGCGGCCAAGTTCGACGTGCCGTTCACCTTCCTCACCGACAGCGGCAATAAGGTGGGTGATGTTCTTGATATCGCCATGGCCAATGGTTTGCCGGCCGGTATGGAAGTATTGGGATACGATTCTGACACGGTATTGCCGACCGTCATTGCGACCGATGCCAACGGCAAAATCCTGTTCGCCGACCAGACCGATAGTTATCGGGTACGGCCCGAATCCGATATCTTTATCAGTATCTTCGCGGGCGAAAATGTTGTGGAGAGCAGTCGGGTGCTCAAAACCGTCTAGAGAGACCTACGCAGATACCACCCCGGCATGGGCGAGTGCTTTCTCGCGCGCAGCGTCCATGTCGTAGCTGCGGTTCATCATCACCCGCTGCGCAAACAGACCACCCCCCGCTTGCAGCGACACCACTTGCTGCCAGCCGCCGTAGGCATCCGCCGACAAGTCGCGAATGAGGTTGTAGACCCGCATGCGGACCTCGATGTCCACATCGTCTTTGGTGTGCAAATATTTACGCAAGTAACCACCGACTTCATTACTGCGCAGGTCGGCCTCCTCAGGCAAAGTCATCACTAGGCCACCTGCCAGGTCGTGAAGGTTTTTTACCATCAGGTGGTAGTTGTTGGCGTAATAGTATTTGGCGACGTTCACTGCCAGCACGTTGGGGTGAACCATGCCGGATGGTGTCGTTTCCAAGTTGGTGCAGGCGTGTTCCATGCCCATGCGAATGGTCTCCGCATAGCATATGAGCTCAGCGATGGTGCTCAGCGCCGCCGGGTTTCTACCCTTGCCTTGCTGTTCGGTCACCAATTGGGCGAGGCCGACCATCACTTGCGAGATCTCCATGGCCTCGATCAAGCCCGCGGTCCGCTCCCACAGGCCGAGCGACAGGGCGAATGCCATCGAAAGCTCATACTCGCCAGCCAAAAACACCCTATCCCATGGCACAAACACGTCGTCGAACACGATAAAGCTTTCGGGCATGCTGAAGCGCGCGCTCGCCGGATAGTCAAATTCGTTTAATTCAGCCGGCGCGAAGTTGCGGTTGATCATCTTCACCCCAGGGGTGTTGGCGGGCACTGAAAACGACACAGCGTAGTCGGCTTCGTCCGCGTTCATGGTTTTGGTCGGCATTACGACCAGCTCATGCACAATCGCCGCACCGGTAATGTGTAACTTAGCACCGCGCACGACAATCCCCTTATCGTTGCGCTCGACGATGCGCAGATATAAATCCGGATCATCCTGCTGATGAGCTTTGCGGCTGCGGTCACCCTTGGCATCGGTGATCAACTCGGCCGCGCGGAGATCATTGTCACGGGCGTGTTTGTAAATGCGCTGGATGTTGTCCGCATACATGGGTTTAACCGCGCGAAGTTGGTCCTCGATCCCCAGCAGGGCCATAAACACGCCGCTGGTGCCGCTGATGATGCTGGCGTGCTTGTACAGTTCAACCCGCGCCATCAGGTCGTCCGAAGAACGGGGGATTTGGAAAATTCGGTTGGCTTGAGTGCCTTCCTCGGTCGTATAGGTCAGCACGTCGCGGGCATCCGCATCGTCATAGTTATAATCGGCTGCGGCGACATCCAAAGGAATTTTGAATTTGGGGTGGGTGGTCACGTCTTCGATCCGCTCACCCCCCCAGAACACCTCGCGGCCGTCCTTGAGGCTCTCAAAGTATTGCTGTTTTGATTTCAATCCCATACCTTCACTCCCCGCAGACCCACAAACTCTCAATGCTCTACATTTGAGAATTTGACCGAAGGCGTCGCATTTGCAAAGGTTTTTCGTCATTCAACCGAAGCTCCGGGGCCTCATCAGGGAAAATTAATGGATTTCGACCTGTCCGAGGAACAGCAACTCCTCAAGGATCAAGCGCGCAAATTTTTGGCGGATCAATGCCCGCCGGCCGAGGTGCGCCGAGTGTTCGAGGGGGAGGAGAGCTTTCACCCGGACGTGTGGCGTGGCATTGCCGAATTGGGCTGGCTCGGTACAGCGGTGCCCGAGGAATACGGTGGGGTTGGCGCGGGATATATGGAGCTTTGCGTGCTGGCCGAGGAGCTCGGCCGCGCGCTCGCACCCGTGCCGTTTTCAAGCACGGCTTACTTAGCCGCCGAAGCGATATCGCTGTCAGGCAGCGAAGAGCAACAGCGAAAGTATCTACCGAGGTTTGCGATGGGTGAATTAATCGGCACGCTGGCTTTGGCGGAGGGGCCGGGGATGGTGACCGCTGCGTCCCTGGAAACCCGCTATGCTGACGGAAAACTCAGCGGCCACAAACTCCCGGTGCCCGATGGCGACGTGGCCAATATCGCCATTGTTGCCGCCTGCGACCAGGGCGTGCCGGGGGAGAGAATTTCCCTGTTTATTGTGTCTTTGGTGGCCAACGGTGTTGACCGGCAAACGATCGAGACCTTGGATCCGGGGCGCGGCCATGCGCGCATCGATCTAGACAACGCTGCCGCCGAACCCTTGGGGCGGCCGGGCGAGGGGTTGGAAATAATCGACCGAGTGTTTGACCGGGCCGCCGTGATGTTTGCTTTTGAGCAATTGGGCGGGGCACAACGGGCGCTTGAAATGGCGCGCGATTATGCGTTGGAGCGATTTGCCTTTGGCCGGCCAGTGGGCTCTTTTCAGGCGATCAAACACAAACTGGCGGACATGTACGTGGCGACAGAGCTCGCCCGCTCCAATTGCTATTATGGGGCCTGGGCGTTGTCGGTGGATGCCTCTGAATTGCCGGTTGCCGCTGCGACAGCGCGCCTCAGCGCGATCAAAGCCAATCACCTGTGCACTAAAGAAAACATTCAGATCCATGGTGGCATGGGTTTTACGTGGGAATTCGACTGCCACCTATATTATCGGCGGGCAAAATTGCTCGCGCTCACGCTCGGCGGCGAACCCGAATGGCAGGATCGCCTGATCGATCGTTTGCGGCGCCAACGACCTAATGCTGAGCAAGCCGCTCAGTAAAAAGATGAAATTTTGAGGACCTCACGAAATGAATTTTGACGACACACTTGAGGAAGCCGAATTTCGCAGCCGAGCGCGCAAGTGGCTCGACGAGAACGTGCCATCCGATTGGCGCGGGCGCACGACAACTCCCGCTGATATCGTGGAATTTATCCGTGAATGGCAAGCGCGCAAGGCCGATGGCGGCTGGGCATGTATCGGCTGGCCCAAGACCTATGATGGCCAGGGCGCAACCCCTATGGAGGAAGCCATTTGGGGGCAAGAAGAAGGCGAGCTTGCGACGGTTTCTTCGTTTCCAATTATGATCGGGGTCGGTATGGCCGGCCCCATGTTGATGGTCCACGGGTCAGACGCCCAAAAGAAAAAGTACCTGCCGCCCATGCTGCGGGCCGAAAAGATCTGGTGCCAATTGTTCAGTGAACCCGGGTGCGGCTCCGATCTGGCGGCAGCGAGAACTCGCGCCGTGCGGGATGGCGACGGCTGGATCGTGACCGGCCAAAAAGTATGGACGTCGTTCGCGCACTTTGCCGATCAAGCCATTCTATTGGCGCGCACAGATCCCACTGTTCCCAAACACAAAGGTTTGTCGTTTTTTATCGTCGACATGAAGGCGCCAGGGGTTGAGGTGCGGCCAATCCGGCAGATGTCGGGCGATGCTGAATTTAATGAGGTGTATCTGACCGACGTGCGCATACCGGACGAAGATCGCGTCGGTGATGTCGGCGCGGGTTGGCGTGTTGCAATGACGGTTTTAATGCATGAACGATCCGGCGTGGCCGGTGCCGATCCGTTCGGCTTTGACAATCTGCTGGAGCAGATGGAGAATTTGCCAATGGGGGCCACACCGGCGATTGAAAATGAAGCGGTGCGCGCCCGTTTGGCAGACTTTTATGTGCGCATTTCGGGGCTGGAAAAGACAAATTTGCGCACCCTGTCGGCCCTCTCCCGGGGCGAACAACCTGGCTCCGAGGCATCGATCGGCAAACTGGTGTTGGCCGAGCAATTGGTCGAGCAGACTTCCTTGGCGCTTGACGTTCAGGGAATGGCCGGGATTATGACCGACGAGTCCTTAGCACCCGCAGGCGGGGTTCACCAGCAAGGCTATTTACGCGATCTGTGTATGCGCATCGCCGGGGGTACGGACGAAATTCTGCGCAATACAATTGCCGAGCGCGTACTCGGTTTGCCGCCCGACTTACGGATCGATAAGAAAGTGGCGTTTGAAGAATTGCCGGTATCTGGCACTGTCCGAGATTGAGGCTGGCCTGGCGGCGCGAGCAGAAACTTGGTCCTAAAGGGACTTACAATGAGAAGGCGGTTTATGCGGCCTTTGCTGCGTTTACCTTGGTCTCGCTTGTGCTAAACTTCTAATGAATACGGCGGAGAGGCAGGCATAATGAGCGATTACCAGACCAATTTCGGCTCCCTGAACCACTTTCAAAAGGGTGGCGTCCAGGCGATAGCCGACGATCCCAAGAATTATGCATTTTCGAACATTTTTGAGGTTGCGTCACATGCCGCACCCTTTGAGCGCATCGCGGTGGCCCAAAATTTTGAATATGTGGTCGAGGTCAGCCGGGCTGAGGGGCGCTCTCCGTGGTATAGCGCCGATCACGATGAAATGGTTATTTGCATGGACGGCGTCGTCGAAATCAATTTGGTGCAGCCCGATGCAGCAATCGTGGCAGCGGGCACTCAGGGTGCGGTTCAGTTGAAGACGCAACCCAGCGGCCGCAAAATGGGACGTATTGTGTTGGGTCGGGGTCACATGGCATTGCTGCCCAAGAGTGCGGCCTATGGTTTTCAAGCTGAGAAACCCAGCGTCTTGATGATTCAAACCCTTAAGGGTGCGGCCACAGTCGAAAAGTGGGCCGACATCTGCCAAACAACCTCATCCTGAAAGTATTCACAATGCCAAAAACAAATATACAGCCGGAAAAACCAGCGCCCGCCGCGCCGGCAATCTCGTCCTTTGGTCCTGACAATGTCACCGGATACCGCTCTTTTCAGGCAGGCGGATTTGAGTTTTCGCGCGACGAATATTTTGCCCATATCGTCTGGCCCAAAGGGACGCATGTTGTCCCGATTGATCAGTTTTTGCGATCGATGATTCGCGCCATAGCGTGGAATTTCTTTTATGGCACGATCAATTTCGATGCGGTTTTCGGTACGGTCAATCACTATGGCACCGTCGATATGTTTGCCGGTCGCTTCAATGATGCCTATGTGAATGGGGGTCTAGATTATTCTGAAGTGTTCGATTCCGACGCGTTGATGACAATATTCAAGGATGTGGCCGCTGACTGGACAAACGAAGGTTTTGATCCTTTTGCCGCGCCTCAAGAAACCGGTACCGCGTGGGGCCGCAAGCGGGATGAAAATCCAACCGCCTTGGGGCGGCAAAGGATTACTGCTCGGCGCATGATTGGCCTTCCTGGAGATGCCGAATTGCGCACTGACGACAATGGCTACCCGGTTAATCGCATGTTCAAGGATGTCGTGCAGGACGCGCCTTTGGTCGAGGCCAAACCTGGCTTCGAGGGTGAAGTTCAGGCCTTCAACTTGTTCGCGTATCTATCGCGCTCGGATGTAACCTGGAACCCGTCCGTATGTTCGGTTGTGGGCGACAGCTTGTTTTGCCCGACCAGTGAGGAATATATTCTGCCAATTGAGCACGGCAACGACCGAGTTGAATGGTTTATTCAGCTGTCCGACGAAATTATATGGGACGTCAAAGACCGTGATAGTGGTCATCCCCGTGCCCGGGTCACCATGCGCGCTGGTGACGTGGCAGCGATGCCGGCCGATATTCGTCACCAGGGCTTTGCTCCTAAACGTTCCATGCTATTGGTGTGGGAAAATGCCTCCAGCGAAATCCCCAAATTAATTGCGGCGGGTAAGGCCCGGGTCACAGCGGTCGATTTTTAGGCTTTTCGAGCCCTGCCAATTACTTGGGTGCATCTCCAATATAAAAATTCTACATCCCCCGAAGTAACGGAATATGCTAGCGTTTAACCACTTGTGACGGAATGTCAGGGAGGCCCATGTCGGAAGTAGAGCTGGACGTGCCGGAAACTCGTGCGGCGGCACTTGAGCGCTATCGAGAGGTACGTGCGACCACCGACCGATTGGCGATGGGCTTGTGCGCCGAAGATCAAGTCGTGCAGTCCATGGACGATACCAGTCCCACCAAATGGCACCGCGCGCATGTCACTTGGTTTTTTGAGACCCTTATTCTGACTCCCCATGGCGCGAATTACACAGAATTTCATCCGGACTTTGCCTATCTGTTTAATTCCTATTACGAAGCGCTCGGGCCTCGCCATGCGCGACCTCATCGGGGATTATTGACTCGGCCCACGGTGGAACAGGTAGGAGAATATCGTCGTCACGTGGACCGGGCCATGGAAGCGATAATCGAAAACGCACCCGACAATCAGTGGTCCGAGTTTGCGCCCCTACTGGAGCTTGGCCTCAATCACGAACAGCAGCACCAGGAACTGATGCTGACCGATATCAAGCATGTGTTTTCATGCAATCCTCTTGCCCCCGCGTACATTGAAGCGGCAATCGGTAAGTCGCGCGGAGATTTGCCGCCTGTGGAATGGATTGAGTACGAAGGAGGTCTGGTCGAGGTCGGACACCAGGGTGGGGGGTTCGCCTATGACAATGAAAGTCCAAGACATAAATCTTATCTCGAACCCTATCGCCTCGCCTCCAGGTTGGTGACCAATGGTGAGTTCCTCGAGTTTCTCGCCGACGGCGGTTATCAGAACCCGGCCTATTGGTTGTCCGATGGATGGGCAATCGTGGGCCGCGATGGCTGGCACTCGCCGCTGTATTGGCGTCGTGACGAAGGCCGTAATGACAATGGCGGCTGTGACCTTGGTGCTTGGTCCGAATTTACGCTGAGTGGGTTGAGGACACTGGACCCGGATGCACCGGTCAGTCATTTGAGTTTTTTCGAAGCTGATGCCTATGCCACCTGGGAGGGAAGGCGCTTGCCGACCGAAGCTGAATGGGAAATTGCTGCCGTCCAGGCGAATGTGGACACATCCAGGCCGCCGGCGAATTTTCAGGATAATCAAATCTTTCATCCGCAGTCAGCGCGTTTTTCGCCCGGTGGCGGACCGATTCAGATGTTCGGCGACGTATGGGAATGGACTCGCTCAGCCTACACGCCCTATCCAGGATTTCAGCCCCTTGACGGCGTCGTACGCGAATACAATGGCAAATTCATGAGCGGTCAGATGGTATTACGCGGCGGCTCCTGCGCTACACCCGCCAATCATATTCGCGCCACTTACCGAAACTTTTTTTACCCCCCCGACCGCTGGCAGTTCAGCGGTCTACGTTTAGCGGACGGACCATGACCAAACACCAAACGACTATTACCCGGCACGATCGGTTTGTTTTTCACGACCATCAGCCCAAAGTTGAGAATTTACGCGAAGCTGTCATCGCAGGACTGTCCAATACGCCTAAGGCAATTCATTGCAAATTTTTTTACGACCAGCGGGGCGCGGAGCTGTTCGAGAAAATTTGTACACTCAACGAATACTATCC
>JAPYRI010000008.1 GCA_029941135.1 Alphaproteobacteria bacterium
TAATATTACCGTCATCGTCATAGGAATCGGCGTTGACGCACGAAACCGTACCAATGCCGCCCATGGCCGCCCAGGCCCCTGAACTTTGCCAATTGCTGATGGCAACACCCTTGCCGCCTTCAATCAGCGGCAGCGCTTCCTTGCCTGACAACATAATGGAATTAAGCGGCTTCATTGCTCACTCCAGAAAGCTTATGCGAGAAACGGCCGGGAATCAGTAAACCCGGGATAACGCTCGGATTTACTGTCACCGATTACGCCGATGCGGCGATTTCCTCTCCAGTCTCTTGATCGACAATTTTCATGCTCAACCGCACTTTACCGCGGTCGTCGATCCCGAGAACCTTAACTTTAACTTCGTCACCTTCGTTGACAATGTCGGCAACCTTACCGACCCGCTGAGGCGCCAATTCACTGATGTGAACCAAGCCGTCACGGGAGCCAAAGAAATTAACGAAAGCGCCAAAATCGACGACTTTCACGACCTTTCCAGTATATATTACACCAACTTCGGGCTCTGCCGCTATTTCCTGAATCCACTTCACCGCCGCCGCGATAACGGCCTGATCCGAGGCCGCCACTTTAATTGTGCCATCGTCCGCGATGTCGATTTTAGCCCCTGTTTCCGCAACGATTTCACGGATCACCTTACCGCCGGAGCCAATAACCTCGCGGATTTTCTCTTTCGGTATAGAGATCGTTTCAATCCGCGGCGCGTAAGCGTTGAGTTCTTCGCGCGTCCCTTCAAGCGCTTTCGCCATTTCGCCCAGAATATGAATACGGCCGTCTTTCGCCTGGTCCAAAGCCACCCGCATGATTTCTTCGGTGATGCCGGTGATTTTAATGTCCATCTGCAGGGACGTTATGCCATCAGCCGTTCCTGCAACCTTGAAGTCCATATCGCCGAGATGGTCCTCGTCGCCAAGAATGTCGGACAATACGGCATAGTTGTCGGCCTCTTTGATGAGGCCCATGGCAATGCCGGCCACCGGCGTTTTAATCGGCACCCCCGCATCCATCAGCGACAACGACGTTCCACACACGGTCGCCATCGAGGACGATCCGTTGGATTCGGTAATCTCCGACACCACTCGCAAAGTGTAAGGAAACTCCTCATGGTCCGGCAAAAGAGGGTGCACGGCGCGCCATGCGAGCTTGCCATGACCAACTTCACGCCGACTGGTAAAGCCAAATCGACCGGCTTCACCTACCGAATAGGGTGGAAAATTATAGTGCAGTAGAAATTTTTCCCGGTAGCTGCCATCGAGCGCATCGACGATTTGCTCATCGTCACCGGTGCCGAGAGTGGTCACCACCAGCGCTTGGGTTTCTCCGCGTGTAAACAGGGCCGAGCCGTGCGCCCGCGGGAGCACGCCTACTTCGGCCACAATCGGCCGCACAGTCTTGGTGTCGCGACCATCAATGCGCAGGCCGCTTTCGAGAATATTGCCGCGAACAATTTTCTTCTCCAACGCCTTGAAAGCGTCACTCGGATCTGCTTCTTCACCGATGGCTTCCTTGACACTGCTGCGCACGGCGGCGACTTTTTCGGTCCGCGCCTGTTTCGCTTGTTCTTGATAAGCCGTCTGCAAATCAGCTTCGGCAAGCTCGGCAACTTTTGCGTCCAGAGCACTGGTATCTTCGCCTTCCGGCAAATCCCAGGGGTCTTTGGCGCAATCTTCGGCGAGTTTGATGATTGCCTCAATCACCGGCGCCATTTCCCTATGCCCGAACATGACAGCGCCCAGCATGATGTCTTCATCAAGTTCGCTGGCTTCACTTTCTACCATCAGTACAGCGTCACCGGTGCCGGCAACCACTAGATCTAGTGTGGAAGACTCCAAGTCTTCAATTTCCGGATTAAGTACGTAGTTGCCGTCAATGTAGCCGACACGAGCACCCGCAATCGGTCCCATAAACGGTAAGCCCGAAATTGTCAGCGCCGCACTGGTGCCAATCAAGGCAACAATATCCGGATCATTTTCAAGATCGTGGCTGAGAACAGTGCATATGATTTGAGTTTCGTTCCTAAACTGCTTCGGGAACAGGGGCCGAATCGGCCGATCGATCAACCGGCAAGTCAGGGTTTCCTTTTCAGCCGGGCGACCTTCCCGCTTAAAGAAGCCGCCGGGGATCTTCCCGGCCGCATAGGTTTTTTCCACGTAATTGACTGTGAGGGGGAAGAAATCCATACCCGCGCGCGCAGATTTGGCAGCAACCGCCGTGCACAACACTGTTGTGTCACCATAGGTCACCAGCACGGAGCCGTCCGCTTGCCGCGCGACGCGTCCGGACTCGAGGATCAGCGGCCTGCCGCCCCAAGTGATTTCTTGTCGATGAATATTAAACATTCCTTTTTCCTTGCCTTCTTGTACTAACTCTTTCCCCTATGGAGAGAGCTGTAATGGATGCGGTGTTTTTTCCGCGTGATTCAAAATATATAATGTGAGAGCTGGGCCCTAAACACACGCCTTAATAAATTTCTAACTCAATCATGGGTTTTCCGGGGACGGGGTGCCCTAATGACGCCGTTATAATCAACGTAACGCCGTCGGGATGGGTTTGGTTTAGACCGCCTCACCGGCACTGCCTTCGGTGTCGATACAATGAGCACACAGCGCCCAGAATGTAACGAACCTACTTGCGCAGACCCAGTCGCTTAATCAACGCTTTATAGCGCTCGTTGTCCTCTTTCTGGACATAGTCGAGAAGGCGCCGCCGCCGACTCACCATCATCAAAAGACCCCGCCGCGAATGGAGGTCCTTCTTGTGCTCTTTAAAATGTTCGGTCAGATTGACAATCCGTTCTGTCAATACCGCGACCTGGATTTCCGGTGAGCCGGTATCGCCCGGCGTGGTCCCAAAATCCTTCATAATCTCGTTCTTGCGTTCAGCAGTAATCGACATCGTTTCTCCTCTCGATCGCTAAATTGAAGACGCGGACAGGGCGTAGTTCGCCGTCCGCGATCCGGGCCAACGCCACTGGTTGGCCATCTGCTTTCACGTAAACGGTTCCTTGCTTCGAGCTTGGAACCCGCAACGCCTGCCCAAATCTTAGTCGGGCGGCCTCAGCCCCAGTTACGGCCACTGCCGGGATGTCGTCCAGCACGGTCGCGATCGGTAGCAAATACGCATGAGGCGGCGCACTATGTACCATCGCTTCTAGTTTATCCAGACAAATCGCCTGTTTTTCATTGAATGCACCGACCCGAGTGCGACGCAAGGCAGATAAATGACCGCAGGTTCCCAAATGCCGAGCCAGATCGCGGGCAAGCGCTCGGATGTAAGTGCCTTTGCCGCAGTCCACTTCAAACTCGGCGTGCTCGCCGAAAGTGTTCTCCCCAATACGGGGCGAAACCAATTCAAGTCTGGAGATGGTCACCGTGCGCGGCTTCAAATTAACTGGCTGACCGGCTCTGGCAAGGTCATACGCGCGCTTACCTTTAATTTTAAGAGCCGAGAATGGCGGCGGTAATTGGACAATATCGCCAATAAACAATGGCAATGCTGCGCGAATGGATTCCATCGATGGGCGATGATCTGATGTTTCAATGACACTGCCTTCGGCGTCGTCAGTGTTTCGAGCCTCTCCCCATTTAACCGTAAACTGATACGTTTTCTGCCCTTCCACGGCGTAAGGCATAACTTTTGTAGCTTCGCCAAGGGCAATCGGTAGTAGTCCCGTCGCCAGGGGGTCTAACGTACCCGCATGTCCTGCCTTAGCTGCATTCAATAGACGGCGCACGCGGCCGACAGCTTGGGTGGACGTGAGACCCATGGGTTTATCCAATGCAATCCACCCGCTAATTGGAAGACCCCGTCGTTTCCGCGCCATCGTGACTAGCCCTTGCCACCTTCGGGCCGGGGCGCGCCCATGGGTTCGGACAGGTTGCCATCCACGTCCTTCAGCAAACCATCGATGTGTGCCGCATAGTCAAATGAATGGTCTAACTGGAATGACAATTGGGGCGAGAATTTAAGCGACACCTGGCGCGACACCTGCCCGCGCAAATAAGCCGCATTCCGTTCCAGGGCAGCAATCAATTCGTCGCCGCCTTGGCCCCCAAGAGGGGTAACGAATGCGGTTGCATTGCGTAGGTCGGGGCTAGCGCGCACTTCTGTCACGGTAATCGGTGTGGCGGTGAGCCCTGGGTCGCTGACATCGCCACGGGCCAATATACCGGCCAACGTGTGGCGCAACATTTCACCGACCCGTAATTGGCGCTGGGTTTGCTCTTTTTTCTGACCGCGTCCCCGGACAGATGCTCGTGCTTTTGCCATGGTTGCCTTTAACCGGCCTGAGCCTGCTCCCAGTGCATGAATTTTGCTCCAAGAATGACGCGCTTAAAGCGTGCGTGCAATCTCTTCCATTTCGTAAATTTCGATGGCATCACCTTCCTTTAAATCCTGATAGTTTTCAAAGGATAGGCCGCACTCGGTGCCTTGTTTAACTTCTTTTACTTCGTCTTTGAAGCGCTGCAAGGCCGCAATATTACCGTTGTGAATGACTATATTGTCTCGCAAAATGCGCGCCTTAACACCACGCCGGACGAGACCATCGGTTACCAGGCAACCTGCGACCTTCCCGACTTTGCTCATTTGGAACACTTTCAACACCTCAGCCCCACCGATCACATTTTCCTTGACCGTTGGTGACAGCATGCCCGAAAGCAGTGCCTTAATTTCATCGATGAGGTCGTAAATCACATCGTAATAGCGGATTTCAACCCCTTCCTGATCGGCTAGATCGCGGGCCTTTTTGGTTGCGCGTACATTAAAGCCAATAACAGGGGCTTGGGATGCGGACGCCAATGTAACATCAGCTTCAGTGATACCGCCCACACCGGCGTGCAGTATGCGCACGGCCACTTCGTCGGTGTTCATGTTTTCGAGTCCGCCCTGGATCGCTTCGGAGGATCCCTGAACATCGGCTTTGATGACCAACGGCAATTCGTCTGCCGTGCCTTGTTTGACCATCTCCAGCATTTGCTCAACCGTTGACCGCACACCGGACGCGGCCGTTTGTTCCCGATCCCGGCGTTGCCGGTACTCGGTTATTTCTCGGGCACGCGCTTCATTCTCGACGACCGAGAAATCATCCCCCGCCGCCGGCGTCCCTTGCAATCCAAGCACCTCAATCGGCATCGATGGACCAGCTTCTTTTACGTTCTCGCCATTTTCATTCAACAACGCGCGCACCCGGCCCATTTGACCGCCGGTGACGAATATATCCCCGACCTTTAGGGTGCCACGCTGAACCAAAACAGTCGCAAGAGGGCCCCGTCCATGGTCCAGTTTGGCTTCGATAACCACACCTTCCGCTGAGCGTTCCGGATTGGCGGTCAATTCCATGACTTCGGACTGGAGGGCAATCGCTTCTTCCAACTTATCGAAGTTTTGTTTTTTGAGGGCCGAGATCTCGACCGACAAAACATCGCCACCCATGTCTTCGCAGACAATTTCGTGCTGCAACAGTTCCTGCCGAATGCGATTGGCATCCGCGCCCGGTTTGTCGATCTTATTAATGGCCACAATCATCGGGACTTTGGCCGCTTTTGTATGATTGATAGCTTCAACGGTCTGGGGCATGACGCCATCATCAGCGGCAACAACCAGAACAACGATATCGGTCGCCTGGGCGCCGCGCGAACGCATGGCTGAAAACGCGGCGTGGCCTGGCGTATCCAGAAACGTTATGGCCTGGCCGCTAGAAGATTTAACCTGATAAGCGCCGATGTGCTGGGTAATGCCCCCAGCTTCGCCCGCGACCACATCGGTTTTACGCAGGGCATCCAATAGTGACGTTTTGCCGTGATCCACATGCCCCATTACCGTGACCACGGGGGCACGCGGCACCAAATCACCGGTATCGTCATCACCGCCGATAAGGCCAATTTCCACATCCGCTTCGCTGATCCGTTTCATGCGGTGCCCAAAATGGTCAACCACCAGCTCGGCCGTTTCATGATCCAAAACCTGATTAACCGTCGCCATGACATCCATACCCATCAACACTTTGATCACGTCAACGGCACGTACCGCCATACGACTGGCTAGTTCCTGAACGGTAATCGCATCGGGGACAACCACTTCACGAATTACTTTCTTCGGCGGGTCATGTGGAGAGGCCCCATGCTTAAGCCGCTTTTCACGCTCCCGCGCGCGCCGAACCGAGGCCAGGCTGCGCTGCCGCTCTTCATCGCCGGATAGCGCCCGGGCGACGGTTAATTTACCACTGCGGCGGCGGGGCTCATTACGCCGTACAGGCGTGGCTTTTTTCGCTCTGGCGCGCTCCATGATTTCAGCTTCTGAAATCTTGCGGGTTGCCGACGTCGCCGTTGCCTGTTCTTCCTCAACCAAGCGCTTGGAGGCTTCCTCCTCAGCCTTCAGACGGGCATCCTCCTCCGTTTTCTTGCGCTGCTCTTCCTCCAGACGACGGAGTTCAGCCGCATCTTTTTCGGATTCCAGGCGGCGCTCTTCATCAGCACGCTCGACGGCTTCTTCCTGGGCATGCTGCCGCGCTTCCTGGTCAGCCGCCAATGCGCCTTTCAACGCATGGGCGCGGGCACTCTTTTCATCGTCGGTCAGAGTTTTAAGGACCACTCTCCCTTTGGTGCTCGGTTGTTGTTCAACTGTCCGCACACGATCGGCGATCTGGGACGGAACACTGCTTTCGGGTAACTTGGCCGTGGGATCAATCGCCGTCCGCACGACCTCTTCGTAATGACCACTTTCCTGCTTAAAAAGCCGCTTCTTCTTCCGCTCGACCACAACCGCTTTGCTGCGGCCATGAGAGAAACTCTGACGCACTTGTCCTGTGTCCACGATCTTCTTTAATTGAAGGGTTAGTGGACCCTGTGACAAGCTGAGTTTCTTGTCCTGCGGGTCTTTTGCTTCGCTCATACGCTATTCGCCTTCACCGATACCGGCCGGGAGATTGTCTCCCGGAATCCACCAAGTCGCAGCGACTCGGTCAAAAAACAATCCGCCAGCCCGCCTGGGGCCAAAGCAGCATGTACCACATTTTGGCGTCCTAATGCCAAACTCAATTCCTCGACCGAAAACCACTCTATTACCGGTATGTCGCCGGACAGCTTGTCAAGCTTTGGGCCATCCGCCGCACTGGCATTCCCCGCTTCGATCCGCGCCGCCACCTGGTCGCTCTTTAGCGCCGCGCGTACTTTTTCGTAACCGGCAACTATTTGCCCCGCACGTTTAGCGAGACCTAAATAGTTGAGGCACCGCGAGGACAGCGCATTTTCAATTCGATCTGCTAGCTTAGGATCGACGAATACCGGCGAACCCTTACGGCCAAAGTAGCGCCTCAATTGGCCCCTTTTTACTGCCGTGTCGATAAGCGCCCTCTGCGACGTAATCCAGGCGCCTCGCCCCGGCAAATCATTGCCTACGTCAGGTATGACGTGACCATCAGGATCTGCCACAAACCGGATGAGCGCAGATGTTGTGCCGGATTTACCCGAAACCAAACACCGGCGTTCGACGATTCCTGTCTTTGCCCTTGGCATGATCGGTATTCTTGTCCTGAATCCTGTTCATCACCGGATCAACCAGCGCCGGCGGGCGTTGGCTGATCTTCGGGGCCGCCGTCGGTCGTCTCCGACGTTTCCGGCGCTGTCACCAATTCCGGTTCATCTTCAAACCAGTGCGCGCGTGCCGCCATAATAATTTCGTTGGCGATGTCCTCACTCATATCATGCGCGCGTAATATGCCGTCTTCCGTCGAGATCAGTTCATCGGAAGCCAAATCCCCCAAGTCATCGAGGGTAATAATTCCGGCTTCACCCAATGCCAGTACCATGGCTGGGCTCAGGTTCTCTATTGCAGCGACTTCTTCGGATACTCCCAGTTTCCGGCTGCGCGCGCGGTATTCTTGATCAATGGCGACGATGCGTTCCTGCGACCGGCGCTGCAATTCGATGGCAATATCTTCCTCAAAACCTTCTATAGACGCCAACTCTTCAGCCGGAACGTAGGCCACTTCCTCAATAGTAACAAAACCTTCCGTGACCAAAAGCTGGGCTACCATCTCGTCCACGTCGAGCTCCGCCATGAACATCTCGCTGCGCTGGCGGAACTCTTCCTGCCGCCGCTGGGATTCCTCAGCCTCAGTCATGATATCGATATCCCAACCGGTGAGCTGGGAAGCAAGTCGAACATTTTGACCCCGCCGGCCAATGGCCAGCGACAGCTGATCGTCGGGGACAACGACTTCGATCCGCTGAGTGTCTTCGTCCATGACCACTTTGACAACTTCCGCCGGCGCCAATCCATTGACGATGAAAGTCGCCGGATCCGGCGACCACTGAATAATGTCTATTTTTTCGCCCTGCAGTTCGTTGACCACGGCTTGGACCCGACTCCCCCGCATGCCGACGCAAGCGCCGACAGGATCAACGCTCGAGTCATTTGACAACACGGCAATCTTCGCCCGGCTGCCCGGGTCGCGGGCTACGGCCTTTATTTCAATGATGCCGTCATAGATTTCCGGCACTTCCTGGGCAAACAGCATGGCCATAAAGTGCGGGTGTGTGCGCGACAGGAAAATTTGCGGTCCGCGCTGTTCTCGCCGGACGTCGTAAATGAACGCGCGAATTCGATCCCCATTGCGGAAGTTCTCCCGGGATAATTGCTCGTCTCGGCGGACGATGGCTTCGCCCCGGCCCAGGTCGACCATAACGTTGCCATATTCGACCCGCTTTACGATCCCATTGACAACTTCACTGATCCGATCTTTATATTCCTCATATTGGCGCTCGCGCTCGGCATCGCGGACTTTCTGAACGATAACCTGTTTGGCCGTCTGGGCAGCGATGCGGCCAAAATCCATGGGCGGCAATTCTTCCGACAGAAAATCACCAACCTGCGCGTCCGGGTTGCGGCCCTGGGCTTCGTTGATATGCATTTCGGTGGCATCGTTTTCAACGACACTGACGATTTCGAGCAGCCGCGAAAGTTTAATCTCACCGGTTTCTTGATCGATTTGGGCACGAATGTTGTTTTCCTTGCCGTATCGGGAAAGGGCGGCCCGCTGGATCGCCTCTTCCATCGCTTCGATCACTAAATCTTTCTCGATCGATTTTTCGGTCGCTACGGCTTCCGCGATTTGAAGCAATTCCAACCGATTCGCGCTGACTGCCATGTCTATTTCCTAATGTTCCAGATCGCGGTTCCCGCGTTCATAGTTTTTCGTCCGTGGTTCCCGCCTGCTACCGGGCCCGAAGACTTGCCGTGACCAAATCATCAGTGAGGATCAATTTGGCCGACGCGATATTGTCAAATTCCACCGCAATCAATGCTTCGCCGCATTCAATCTGAACGACGTTGCCTACAACCCCAGCAATTGGGCCCTTAAACCTTCGCTGACCGGGGACTGAGTCAACAGGCGTTATGACTTCAACTTTGGCCTCAAAGCCTACAAAACGTTCAAAATCCTTGAGCCGCACCAAGGGTCGGTCAATACCCGGCGAACTCACTTCCAATTCATATTCCCCGGCGATAGGGTCTTCAACGTCGAGGATCGCTGAAACCGCCCGGCTCACTTCGGCACACCCATCGACATTCATAGTGCCATCAGGACGCTCGGCCATAACCTGCAAAACCGGCCGCGCACCGCCACCGAGGCGCACACGGATCAAATCATATCCCATGGCTGCCACCGAGGGCGCCAACAGTTTCTCGATCTGATCGGCTGCGACCATATTTGCTCCAGCACCGGTCTGCGCGCTGTGCCCGTGAGGCACGCAGAATATAAAAAAGTGGGCCGTAGGCCCACTCGGACAACCTTATAAATGACCAAGTGATGTTTGTATCTCTATATAATAGTCAACCAATCGCGGCCTTCAAGACATTTCGTCTTCACGTTTTGGTCGAAGCCAGCGGGGCCGGCGCGGAATTACGTTTAAAGCTGAGGAAATATCGCTGCCGACAGGCCTTGGCGGCCTTGGTTTCGTAGCGGGTTTCCGCCCAATCCAGGGGTTGGCGCCGCCAGTCATCCGGATCTTCCGCCATCCATTCGAAGGACGGGTGGCTCGCTAAATGACGCAATACCCACCGGCAGAGTTCGGCGTGGTCAGTGGCGATTCGCAGTTCAGCGTTCGCTTTCAGCACACGGGCAAATTGGTCGACCGTATCTTGCTGGATAAAGCGGCGTTTATGATGCCGGGTTTTCGGCCACGGATCAGGAAATAGGAGAGATGCACGATCAAGGCATTGCCGCGGCAAATGCTCCAGGAGTTGCTGGCCGTCCCTGCGAAAGATCCGAATATTGGAAATCGCGTCACCAGTCCTGCGGCCATGATCAATGCCAGACAACAACTTTACCACGCCATTCACAAACGGCTCGCACCCGATAAATCCTATTTCGGGGTGCGCCCGCGCTTGAAACAAGAGGTGTTCGCCA
Organism: Alphaproteobacteria bacterium; assembly: GCA_029941135.1. Taxonomy (GTDB): domain Bacteria; phylum Pseudomonadota; class Alphaproteobacteria; order JAPYRI01; family JAPYRI01; genus JAPYRI01. The sequence continues at coordinate 10,421 of JAPYRI010000008.1, forward strand.
CCGCCAAACCCGATCTCGAGCCACAACCGTCGCGTTTGGCCAGAATCCGGGAACAGTAAATCAAGATTTAATGCCACAGGGAGGGTGGTTCCATCTGCTTCGGGCGCGCGTATTTCAATGTTCGGCAGGAGAGTCCGCAGCAGGTCCAGCTGTCGCTTTCTGAGAGGACGACCTCGGCGCCGCCCATGGAGAATGCGCGGATGTTGACGGTCAGGCGAGGGCCGACTTGAGGGCATCGGTCAAATCCGTCCGTTCCCAGGAAAACCCACCGTCGGCATCCGGCTTTCGGCCAAAATGTCCATATGCGGCCGTGCGCTCGTAAATGGGACGGTTGAGACTAAGGTGTTCACGAATGCCCCGTGGTGACAGATCCATCACTTTAGCCAGTACTGTTTCCAAGCGCGTATCCTCGACACACCCCGTGCCGTGAAGATCGACATAAAGCGACAATGGCTCGGACACCCCGATCGCATAGGCGAGTTGAATCGTGCATTTGTCAGCCAATTCGGCCGCGACGACATTTTTTGCCAGATAGCGCGCCGCATACGCCGCCGAGCGATCAACCTTAGTTGGGTCCTTACCGGAAAAGGCGCCCCCGCCATGGGGGGCTGCACCGCCATAGGTATCAACGATAATCTTGCGGCCGGTCAGACCCGCGTCCCCATCGGGGCCGCCTATAACAAACTGACCGGTTGGGTTCACATAAAATTGGTCTTCCTCACACATCCAACCGTCCGGCAGGACGTCTACAACATGGGGGCGTACAATTTCACGCACTTCTTCCTGGCTAACGCCTTCATTGTGCTGAGTAGATACAACCACCGAAGTCGCCCGCACGGGTTTGCCGTTTGCGTACTGAAGAGTGACCTGGCTTTTCGAATCCGGTCCCAATTGAGATGCCGCACCACTGTGCCGCGCCTTCGCCAGGGAACTCAGAATTGCGTGGGAAAGATGGATGGGCGCAGGCATTAAAACGTCGGTCTCCCGGCAAGCAAAGCCAAACATGATGCCCTGATCCCCGGCCCCTTCATCTTTGTTACCGTCGGCGTCGACACCCATTGCGATGTCGGTTGATTGAGCATGCAGGCGGATTTGAACTTCCGAGTTTTTCCAGTGGAACCCGTCTTGCTCGTAACCGATGTCGCGCACGGCCTCTCGGGCGATTTGCTCGATTTTTTCATCGGTTATTGAATCCGGCCCCCGAACTTCACCGGCTATAACGATCAGATTGGTCGACGTCAGCGTCTCGGCCGCCACACGTGCTTGGGGTTCGGCAGCCAAATAAGCGTCCACGACCGCATCGGAAATACGATCACATACTTTATCCGGATGTCCTTCCGAGACGGATTCACTGGTGAACAGATAATCGCTTCTTGGCACGGCCAGCTCCTCTGGTATTTTCGCGCAATGTTACGCCCGTTATTCGCTCGTAACGCTTTGCCCTGCGTCCCACGAGATCATTTCATCGCGGCTTAACAAACCGCTCTTGTGAAGGCGGTTCTTTTGGCAAGGTTTCTGCGCGGGGTCAAGGATTTGATCGCCCCGCGCGCATGCTTGATCGACAGGAAGCCAAATTACCGGCCCCTTATTTTGGCCAAAATCAAATTTTCGTGGAGATCAAGGCGCGTCGCAGATCCGAAATATTTATGTTTTATTCGGTTTTGCTTACTACTTTCACCGACACTGTTTTGACAAGTTCGAATATTCGTTTTCTGACCGTCGGGTCAGTTATACGATAGTAGGCACGCACAAGTTCAAGAGTTTCACGCCGAGATAATTGGTCACTTTCAAAGGCTTCCTGTTCGCCTTCAGCAACGCCAGATTCTGCCCGGCTGATCCGCTCTTCAACACCATCAAAGAAAAAGGAAATCGACACATCCAAAATATTGGCAAGTTGGTAGAGTCGGCTTGATCCGATCCGATTTGCGCCGCGTTCATATTTTTGAATTTGCTGGAAAGTAAGATTTACCGCCTTACCCAGTTTTTCCTGGCTCATTCCCAGAAGCGTCCGCCGTAATCGCACTCGGCTCCCTACATGTACATCTACTGGATTGGGGTGTAACGCCACGATCGAACCTATTCGTTAATCAAATACTTTTGCAATTCCACTCAAATTCTCGTGATTACCGCCCAATTCTGACTGGCCTATTTCCCCTGCAATACTGTACTAAACGTTTATTTTCTATACCGCTTATACAATCAGTGCTCGCATACAATTGCATGCTACTATCATCCTCGGCCCATGGCAACAAGACCATTGTCTTTGACAGACTATTAATATTTTTTTCGGTAAATCCGCATAAAGAGCGCAAATATTAACAAAATCGGGGTGCAAGCCCAGTCGCCCCAACGTGCATATAGGGGAATTGATCCCAACGCTCGCGGCAATGGGGCGTCCAAAACGCCGCCCTCCCCTAATCCCAATTGTGCAATCTTGCGGCCGTATGGATCGATGATGGCGGATATGCCGGTGTTGGCGGCCCGCACCAGAGGTAATCCTTCTTCAACGGCCCGCACCTGGGCCATGGCGAAGTGCTGGTGAGGTCCTGTACTTTTTCCATACCAGGCATCATTGGTCACATTCAGCAGCCAAGCGGGACGCGGATGGGCGCTTGCGACTTCTGCCGGGAAAATCACCTCATAGCAAATCAGCGGCGAAAATGGTGGTGCCCCGGTAACCTGTAAAGTTGTACGTCCAGGACCGGCACTATAGTCGCCAAGGCCCGCGGTTATTTTTTCAATTCCCATAGCCGACAAAATTCCGCGAAATGGTAGGTACTCGCCGAACGGGACCAGGTGCGATTTGTCGTATGTGTTCTGTATGCGCCCGCGATCATCCAGTGCCAAAAAACTATTCCAGGAACGGGGCTCACCGTTCGGCCCAATGTCCCGTCGCAATGTTCCAGTGAGCAGTACTTGTTGGGGCAATAGGTGGGCGGCGATTTCAGCCCGCCGAGCCAATTCCTGGCCCAAATAGTAGGGGGTTGCCGCTTCCGGCCAAATCACGTGGGTGATTGCACTGGCGCCAGGCGCCGCGGTGAGATCAAGAAGTCGTTTGAAATTTACGTGACGCTGATCGCGGCGCCATTTGAGGTGCTGTTCGATATTTGGCTGCACCACACGCACTGTCACGTCGGGGTAAAAATCATATTTTGCCACCGCAAGCCGCCCGCCGCCCCAAATACCGAAGACCGCGATGAGTGTGGCGCCAAAACCGACTGTCAACCAGGAGACCTGGCGGCTAACGTTCTTGTCCGCCAGCACGGCCGGAGCAGACACTGCAAATACTGTCATTGCGCCGAGCCCATAAATGCCAACAAGCGCGACACTCTGGATCATGACGCCGGTTTCGGTCCACACATAGCCTATTAAATTCCACGGGAACCCCGTCAACACGTGTCCACGAAGCCATTCCGCACCCGTCCATACAATCGCCAACAGGGCGATCCGCCCCACGCCTCGGGACCAAATAACTGCAGCCCCGGAGAGCCCAAAGGCAGGGAAAAACGCCAGACATGCAGGCAGTACGGCCGCCGATAAGGGTACGGCCCAGCCAAAGCTGGTGGCGTCCACCAGCAAAGCACTGGATATCCAATAGAGGCCAAACAAAAATTGGCCGAATCCGAAACACCAGCCAATAACAAAGACGCTTAAGGCACGCCGCCATAATGGTTTCGACACACTTGTTCTTTGGACGGAACCCGGCGTACAAGCACTATCTATCAGCCAGACGAGAACGCCAAAGGAAGCGATCAGAACCGGCACGAGATAAAATGGAGGGAGTGCTAAACAGCTGAGTAAGCCGGCGGAAAAAGCGGCGACTGCTCGACGCCAGCCGGATAATTCAGATACGAAAAGGGAAAAGTCAACAAACAAATTGGGGATGCGGGAAAGCATGCGAATGACTTGAGTTACATTCGATTCAAGAACGTTCAGACGGCACTGTTGCTTCGGCATTTAATACGAGGTCTGAATCACTTGTCGCGTCGAGCCGGCGCACCCGCAACCATTTGACCCGGCGAAGGTCCGCATCGACCACTTCTAATTCTATGCCGGCTGGATGGTCAATCAATTCGCCACGCACCGGCACTCTACCAGCGAGTGAGACGACTAAGCCGCCCAAAGTATCGATGTCTTCATCACGCTCTTCGGGCAGCAAGTCAAATCCCAATTGCGCCTCTAGGTCTTCAATGCGCACACGCGCATCAGCTTGGAAGCTGCCGTCTTTTTGCAGTGTCAACAACGGCCCCTCAATGTCGTCGTGCTCGTCTTCAATTTCGCCGACAATCTCCTCAATCAGATCCTCAATCGTAGCCAAGCCATCGGTACCGCCATACTCGTCGATCACCAAGGCCATATGAATCCGCGTCATCCGCATTTTGAGGAGCAATTGCATAACTGGCATGGATTGCGGCACGAACAATACTTCGCGAACCATATCACGCAGTCGAGTTTCCTTACCGTTCGCGATTGCAGCCAGCAAGTCTTTGATGTGCACCATGCCAACCGGATCATCCAAAGTCTCCCGGTACACCGGCAGGCGCGAATGCATCACGGTGGTGAAATAGCGCGCCAAATCCTCAAGATTGGTATCGATTTCTACGGCTTCGATGTCGGCCAATGGCACGACGACATCGCCGACCCGGCGCTCTCCGAATTCGAGCAAATTCAACAAAAGAGTGCGCTCTTCAGCAATCAAGGGCTCGGTGTCGGTGTCGGCGTCATGCTCCTCAATCACTTCTTCGAGACTTTCACGCAAGGACTGGGCACCATTGCGCTTGCGCTCGAGCTTTCTCAGCCACCCAATACAGGCGACCAATATAGACGTCTGATCCGGTTCTTCCCGTTCATCCTCGGACGTGACTAACGGATCAGTCATCGGCCACGCTCCGGCCGGCACTCGTGTAAGGGTCGGTAATGCCGAGTGCGGCTAAAATTTGAACCTCCAACGTTTCCATTCCTTCGGCATCTTGGTCGCATTGATGGTCATAACCCAAAAGATGAAGCAGTCCATGGACAATAAGGTGAGTAAAGTGATCGGCAATCTTTTTGTCTTGGGCAATCGCTTCGGTGTCTACGGATTCGTACGCTAATACAATATCACCAAGCGCGCGCACAGGATGGTCGACTTCGTTTGCTCCCGGGAACGCCAAGACATTGGTGGGCCGATCCTCACCTCGAAATTGGGCATTCAGCTGCCTCATATGAGTGTCGTCCGTAAGCAGTAAGCTAATCTCTGTATCCTCAAAGGCAATCGCGGGATTGACCGCACGGCAGCTCAAAGTCGCTTTCACCGCCACTAAAATTAGGGCTTCTAGATCAGGCAACGAGCGCCTCCAGTCCTCACATGTTACCCGTGTCTCTACTGGATTTGAGTCCACAAATGATTCCATCATCGGCGATTTAGGCCTTCGGGTTCCGGTCACGGTCTCTTCGGTCATAGGCTTGAACAATGCGCGCAACTAAAGCATGACGAACGACATCCGCATCGGTAAATCGCGTCACTCCAATGCCTTTAACGTTCTCAAGAATACTGAGTGAATCGGTCAACCCTGATTTTACGCCACGGGGCAAATCTATCTGGCTGGGGTCGCCGGTAATCACCATTCTAGAATGATCGCCCAGGCGGGTCAGAAACATTTTCATTTGCACGGGAGTCGTGTTCTGCGCTTCATCCAAAATGACAAATGAACTGGACAGAGTGCGACCGCGCATGAAGGCAATCGGCGCAACTTCAATTTCACCGTTTTCCAACTTCTTAGCAACCTGGTCGCCCGGCATCATGTCGTAAAGTGCGTCATATAGGGGGCGCAGGTAAGGATCAACTTTGTCCCGCATGTCGCCTGGTAAAAAACCAAGCCGCTCGCCGGCTTCAACCGCCGGGCGTGAAAGGATGATCCTGTCGATCAAGCCTTCGGCCAGCATGGACACCGCAACCACCACCGCCAAATAGGTTTTGCCGGTTCCCGCTGGGCCAAGAGCAAATACCATTGGGTTCTTGCGCATCTGATCAATGTACGTGGCCTGAGTTGGAGACCGGGGTGTGATCACCCGCTGGTAGGTGCGAATTTGATATCTTGGATCGGACACCGATAGGGTTGCCGAAGCCCCCCCCACTCCAGCTGAAGAACTGAATAGCCTGCCGGATTCGGCCATCCTGACCGCCGCATCCACCTCGTTTTCGGTCACTTCGAGACCGTTCTCCAGCCGCCTGTACAAATCGCGCAGTACGGTTTCTGCTGTTTGCCGTGAGGACGTACCGCCCGCAATCACCACGCGACTGCCGCGGGAACTCACAGACACTTCCAACTTTTGTTCGAGGCGGGCGAGGTGCCGGTCATGATCGCCAAACAATTCAGGCAAAAACGCCGTGTCCTCGAAATCCATTATCAGCTTTTCGGCGTCACGGTTTTTGTCATCAATGACAGTGGTCAAGCGAGATGCCTCCTCATTCTGCAGTTGCGATCCCTTTTTCCAATTTGTTATTCACTGACATTAATCGGCCGCCAAGGCTGTTGGGGCCTGCCGAAACAATATCAACCTCGACTATGCGGCCAATCTCGCCTTCCGGCACATCCACGTGCACTGCCTGCATATAAGGACTGCGGCCCACTCTTTGCCCAGGCCGGCGGCCATCGCGCTCCAGAAGAATAGGGATTTGCCGGCCCACACATGTTTGGTTGAATTCCAGTTGCTGTCGGTTTAGCAGTTCTTGCAAATGGGCTAAGCGCTCGGCCTTGACCGCCGCTTCCACTTGGTTTTCCACACTGGCCGCCGGTGTGCCCGGTCGCGGACTGTATTTAAACGAATACGCCTGAACAAAGCCAACCCGCGAAATCAAATTCATTGTGGCGTCAAAATCCCGGTCACTCTCGCCCGGGAACCCAACAATAAAATCGCTCGATAACTCGATATTCGGACAAGCCGCGCGTATGCGCGCGACCAAGCGCAAATAATCGTCCGCGCTGTGTTGCCGATTCATTGCCGCAAGCACGGAGTCGGCCCCGCTTTGGACAGGCAAGTGAAGAAAGGGCATTAACTGAGGCACTTCCCCGTGAGCCGCAATCAGATCGTCATCCATATCGCGCGGATGCGAGGTGGTATAACGCAAGCGCTTCAACCCAGATATTTCTGCCAACCGGCGGACTAAAGAACCCAATCCCCAACATTGCCCGCGCGCGCCTTCGCCGTGATAGGCATTGACGTTTTGGCCGAGCAAAGTGATTTCCACAGCGCCTCCAGCCACCAAACGTCGCGCTTCGGCTTCTATATCGGCAACCGGTCGGGAGTATTCGGCACCGCGTGTGTACGGCACCACACAAAATGCACAAAACTTGTCGCAGCCTTCTTGAACTGTGAGAAACGCCGCCGGCGCTACAGGACCTTCCGTCGCCGGCAGGAAATCAAACTTAGGCGCCACCGGGAACTCGGTATCCAATACCCGGGTGCCCGCAGATCGGGTGGCGCGCGCGATCATTTCCGGCAGGCGATGATAGGACTGGGGCCCAAAAACCATGTCAACTGCCGGCGCCCGACGCATGATTTCCGCGCCTTCGGCCTGGGCAAGGCACCCTGCCACCGCGATAATCATTTGCTCGCCTTCGGCTTCCGCCGCTTCCTTTAGGAGACGTAATCGGCCCAAATCCGAATAAACTTTTTCAGCCGCCTTTTCGCGGATATGACAGGTGTTCAAGATAACCATATCGGCGCCCTCGGGGCCGTCGATTTGCCGATATCCGAGTGGCGCCAAAGTATCCGCCATACGACCAGAGTCGTAGACATTCATTTGGCAGCCAAATGATTTTATGAAGAGCGTTTTGGACAAGGTCCCTGGGTCACTCCGTCCCGCCGCCAAACTCGTAACGGCACTGCCGGTCTAGCGCATGTGCGCTGTGGTTTTAATGACGAATACAAAAGAATAGCATGGGCGGTATTGAAGTCAAAATTTGAGCCTAATCCTCGCTGTCTTTATTCTCCGAATCGAGCGCAATGCCATACAATTCCATGCGGTGGTCGATCAGTTCGAAGCCCAACTGACGCGCCACTTCTTTCTGGATTTCCTCAATCTCGTCATTTCTGAACTCAATCACCTTCCCACTTTGAATATCAATCAAATGGTCGTGGTGATCATCGGTGACTTCTTCATAGCGGGACCGGCCATCGCCAAAATCCAAGCGTTCTAGAATGCCCGATTCTTCAAACAAGCGGACCGTGCGGTACACGGTAGCAATACTAATTTTCGGATCGACGGCGACCGAGCGGCGATACAACTCTTCAACATCTGGATGATCGGCAGACTTTGACAGAACACGAGCAATGACCCGGCGCTGTTCGGTCATGCGCATTCCTTTTTCCGCACATAATTTTTCTATTCTGTCGGGCATGACTTTATGAGTAAAACCAAGTTTATGACAGGAACCGATTTTAGCGGATGGGAGCGCCCAACCAACGATCTCCGCTGGATCGTGGCCCTTCGGCATCCAGGAAACTTTACTTGTTTTGATTCCTACCGGCGTGCCAGGTTCTGGCCAAACCCTATCTTCGGCTGCCTTGTCACGCCGACTTTTTATGTTTCGTCCCGAGGCCAATTTTCTTGGCCAATAAGCGGCGCTGTTGAGCGTAATTTGGAGCAACCATGGGATAGTCACCGGGCAGGCCCCATCGTTGCCGATACTGCTCGGGGGTTAATTGATAGCTCGTCATCAGATGGCGTTTGAGCATTTTTAGGCGTTTGCCATCTTCGAGGCACACTAAGTAATCGGGCGTGACAGATTTTTTAATCGGAACGGCTGGTTTGGGCAGCGGACCGTTGCCGGAATTGTTTTGGCCATTTGCCGCATCTGACAAGGTCCTAAACACCTGCTGGATTAATTGGGGCAAGTCTTCCAGCGCAACTTGATTATTGGCGACATGTGAAGCGACGATTTGTGTCGTCAGTCCAAGTAGTTCCCCGACTTCGGTGTTTTTTACATTCATTCCATTTAACTTGCCTGTTCACAGCATTGCTAAAGGAATTTATATGGTCTTCATATCCACACCGCAACGTTTTAATGAATAGAATCAAAAAAAGACTAGTCAAATATTACGATTTCTCTACGAAATATTTTCTACACCTTAAGGTTGTCGGTATCTTTGTGTATTGTACAAACGATCATCGTGGACAACTTGAACAGTGACAAAGCAGCCCGAAGACTATGTTTGTTGGCTGGCACTTGACGACTGCTCGGCAATGCTTTGCGTATTAGTCGCTCGCTTGAAGATTTCGTTTCAGCACGATCGCATCCGTGCGCGCAGCACCCAAACGGGTATAGTAGTTTGGGCGCTCACCCACTTTGGTAAATCGCTGATTCCGGTATAAGAAAAGTGCGTCAATGTTGTCGGCTGCGACTTCCAAAAATATCCGTGTCGCACCATTCTCCCGCCCACATGCATACATTCGTGACAAAAGCTGTGTAGCAATCGACTGCCGCCGCGCCCTAGGATGAACACCCATTGAAATGATTTCGCACTCATCCGCCGCCGCACGGAATACCAGATATCCCACCGGATCGTTTTCTTCAGACCCGGTGGCGATGAGGGCAGCGCAGCCGGGCATGGCGATCAATTGGGCAAAGGCTTCCGGTGTCCAGGGCTCCCCCGTTTCGATCCCGAAACAAAGCGTGTGCAAGGCGGCAAGTACGGCGCTATCAAATGCTTTTGCGACATAGATATCAATATCCACCCGAAAACGACCCTTTCGTGTCAGTGCCGGTTCTTATGTGTAACGTATCATTAACTCGTAGAGCTTGTGCGAATTGCAGGCAATTTTGCGTCCGGCGGCCGCAAATAGAGGGGGCACGGCACGCCAGAACCCGGTGCCATAGGTGCGCGTTGCGCCGCCAACTGACCAATCACAGCCGCATCTGGGTGACCCTTGCCCGTGATCTGCCGCAGGTCACTACGCCTCTCGGCCAATAGGTCGCGTACGATAGCCACGCCGTCACCAACCAATATGCCGGGGCCCGCCGGAAGGTCCGCCACGACGTTTTCTGGCGTAGCAGCTCTAGGGGCGCCTAACGGTTGGAGGTCGGCATCAAAACTTTGCACGTAGACCTGCCCTCGGCGGGCATCAAACACAACGGTCACATGAATTTCACCATTGCGCAGGTTGCGCGCTGTCGCGGCAGCGACGGCTTCCAAAGTTGTTACGCCGACCACCGGCAAACTAAGCGCAACCGAAAGGCCCCTGGCCGCAGCAATCCCAATGCGCACGCCGGCAAACGTGCCAGGTCCAACGGTCACGGCCACCCGGTCTAAATCTGCCATTTCTACGCCCGCATCGGCGCATACTTGATTGATCGTGGGGATCAATACTTCCGCATGACCCCGCGAACGGGACTCAAAACAATTCGCCAGGACGCGGTCGCCGCTGCACACCGCCACCGAGCAGGCGCGCAAGGCTGTGTCAAACGCGAGTATTTTCATCTCTGCTCCGGGAGCCGAAATCTCGTCAGATCAATTGACAAGCTTCACTGAACTCAAGACGGGGTGTGCGCGGCAAGTACGCCGACGCATCCGCGTGACCGATACAGCAAAGGAAATTAGATTTAATCCGTCCTTCCGGGAAAAATTCAGCGTCTGCCAACGCATTGTCAAAACCCGACATGGGCGCACAATCAAGGCCAAGTGCGCGCGCGGCCAAAATTAAGTATCCGCCCTGGAGGGTGCCATTGCGAAAGGCCGTGTCATGAATGAGTTGCTGGCTGCCGGTAAACCAATCCTTGGCATCCGGAGCCAACGGAAACAATTTGGGAAGGTATTCATAAAACTCCATGTCGTAGCCGACCAATATGGTCACCGGTGCCGCCATAACTTTGTCCAGATTGATGTCGGCCAAGCTGGGCTTCAAGCGCGCTTTTGCCGCGTCCGAAGTGATAAAAACGTAGCGGGCTGGCGAACAGTTCGCGCTGGTCGGTCCCCAGCGGACCAAGTCATAAAGCGCGCGCAACGTTTTCTCTTCGACCGGCTGATCGATCCAGGCCTGCGCCGTATGAGCCTCGCGCAGTAACAGATCCATCCCCTTTTCGCCCAAAATATCAGTCACGCCTTCCTCCGCTGGTTATGGTGACACGCGGTAACAGATCCGTCCTCGCCGCCACGGGTGACAAGCTCGCACTTGGCGGCCGTTATGTCTAGCAACGACACCCTCGTCAAGTGCCGATATTTGCAGTAGATTTCGCCTTCAACCCCGTCAAAATCCAAGGTGAAGCCCGGCAAAAGGACGGAATCAATGACCGGAGACTTCGGCAAACGTGGGCAACGGATTCGGAACCAGGCTTTCGCATGGCTGACAGTCTGCGGACTGCTGTGCGTGGTGGGGCAAATTTGGTCCTTCGATGCCTCTGCCGCCGAAGTGGACAGCCGGTCGGCTGTCGTGTTTCTTTACCACCGGTTTGGCGAAGACAGTTTTCCCACCACCAGCGTAACTCTCGAGCAATTTGAAGCGCATTTGAGGGTCATCGAAACCGGTCCCTTCAACGTGGCCCCCTTGCCAGAAATTGTCACTGCGATAAAACAAAATGAACCGATACCTGATCGAACCATCGCCCTCACTGTCGATGACGCATTTCTGTCCGTCTACACCGAAGCCTGGCCGCGGCTGCGGAAAGCCGGGCTGCCTTTTACCTTGTTTGTCGCCACTGATGCGGTCGACGAAGCTCGTCCGGACTACATGAGTTGGGCGCAAATTCGTGAGTTGGCCGAATGGGGGGTGACCATCGGGAGTCAAACTTCCAGCCATCTGCACATGCCCTTGGCAACCCAAGAACAAATTATTTCCGACGTTTCCCAATCCATGCGGCGTCTGAAAGAGGAACTTGGGTTTGTTCCCACATTGTTTGCCTACCCCTACGGCGAGTTTAACCGCTCGGCTAAAGCCGAAGTGGAAACCGCAGGTTTCGACGCGGCGTTTGGGCAGCATTCTGGCGTGGCCTACGGCGGCATGGAAATGTTCGAAATGCCACGTTTTTCCATGAACCAGAAATATGGCGATGTGGCCCGTTTTCGCATGGCGGCCAATGCGCTGCCTTTACCGGTAGCCGACCGCACGCCGACGGACGCGGTGATCAAAAACAATCCGCCGCCCTTCGGTTTTTCAATTACTGAGAAGGTCAGTGGGGTCTCGGCTCTCGCCTGTTTCTACTCCCACGAATCTGAACCCGCTAAGCTCATTCGACTCGGCCCTTTACGGATCGAAGTGCGCGCATACAACGCCCTACCCATTGGCCGCGTCAGAGTGAATTGTACCGCCCCCGCCGGCAATCAGCGATGGCGTTGGTTTGGCACCCAATTTATTGTCCCGCAGAATATTGGCATCAGCGAAAGCGACTAAAATTTTCGCCCAATTCAGTAGTTGAGAGTAGCCACGAGCTGGCCACCTAGCTGGGCGTTATCGAAACGGCCAAGTTCATTTACCCGAATGATGGATTGCAAGGAGCGCACGTAGTCTTCCCCCCGGGCTGAATAGCGAATGAGTGCAGTACTGAGCGCATAACCCGAGAGGGTTTGTTCGCCAGCACGGAACCGGGCCCTCATCCTGCGCAGGCGAGTGTAAGCTCGGTGTGTGTTTAGATTGTTGACATAATCGCGCACGGAATGTTTGAGCGCGAGATACTTCTTCACCTCGTGAAAATCACCTGCTTCCCGCCCCAAAGGGACAATTCCCGCGCCTTGGGTAAATGTCCATTGACCGAACAAGGCGTTGCCGTCGCGGGCAAACCGCGAAGTTCCCCAGCCCGATTCTTCCACCGCTTGGGCAAGAGCAAGAGAAGGCGGCACCATATCAACTCGTTGCAGGAGCGCGGCCAAATCACCGGGGGTCACCCGGTATCGCGTCGATAACTGTGCGAGCCACGTCTTGTCCGCGGTGGCCAAACGGCGACCCTGCGCCTGACGGGCGGCAAGCGTCATAACCCGCCCTCGATCCGCGAGCAGGTGTTCGTTTTCCTGCAACACCAGAGGCAGAACCGTATCGACAAAAACACGCTTACGTGCGGCAACCGGCCAAGACGCCAAATCGGCCGGCAAGCGGTCTTCAAAATGCCGCGGAATGCGGGGGAAGTTTTGTGCCGTGACATACCTTTCGACGGAGCGGGTAAGCGGTTTATGGCCCTGGTTTAGTGTCCCCAGGACGTAAATCGCGAAGGCGACCGAAATCAGCACGGCAGCCGCTAAAAGGCGGAATTTCAACACGTATACTTCCTAAAAAATGGGAAAGAGTTGGGGGCGTGCAATTTACTCAATACTGGCGCTCGTCGTGTGAAGTCTATAAGAATATGCCGTGGCGATGGCAGGCTAAATCTGCTGCACCTCGATAACTTCCGGAATGTAATGGCGTAGCATATTCTCGATGCCGTGTTTAAGGGTCATCGCAGAGCTTGGGCACCCCGCACAAGCCCCCTGCATGTGCAACAGAACAACTCCATTTTCAAAACCGTGAAATACAATATCGCCACCATCCTGAGCCACTGCCGGCCGTACCCGGGTGTCCAGTAATTCCTTAATCTGTTTAACCACTTCATCGTCTTCAGCATCAGATCCGTCGGCATCTGCCGCGCCCGCGGTTGGCTCCAAGACCGGTAAGCCAGAGGTATAGTGCTCCATAATGACGCCGAGGATAGCGGGTTTCAGATGCTGCCATTCCCCATCTGCTTTGGTAATCGAAATAAAATCGGTGCTGAAAAACACCCGTTCCACATTTTCCACTTCAAACAACCGCCGCGCCAAGGACGACCGCTCGGCAGCTTCATTATTTGGGAAATCCGCGGTTCCTGAATCAAGTACCTGCTGACCCGGAATAAACTTCAGCGTCGCGGGATTGGGCGTCGCTTCGGTCTGGATAAACATGGTGATCTCTCTCTAATTAGGGGAGGTATAAACCGTTGACTTAATAATAGAGTATTTTAGTCGGTTTTTCAAGGTTCGCGCCTGAATTACCGAGGTGATGATCAGGTCAGCGCGTCAATTTGCTCAACCGACAAATTTCCGGGAACAATGGTGATGGGGATGGGAAACGTGCTCGAAAGCTGGTTTGCCAACGCCGAAACCAGGGGCCCGGGCCCTTCCTCTTCAGCGGAGGCCCCCAGCACCAGCACCGAAATCTCGTCATCGCCATTCAGCAAATCCATCATCTCTTCACTGGTCTGTCCGATGCGGATCACCAACTCTGGCACAATGCCGGATGACTTATTGACGTCCGCCGCCAACTGTTTAAGCAAGGCCTCGGCGGTTTCCCGAGCCTCTTCCTGCATGAGTGTCTCAACTCCCAGCCAGTGCTGAAACTCGGCTGGCGGTACCACTGATAGCAGCATAACGCCGCCCCCGGTATTGACCGCCCGACGCGTGGCAAAGCGCAATGCCAGCCGGCATTCCGGTGTGTCATCTACAATGACCAGAAACTTGCGGCGCTGGCTTGCCGCCGTTTCGCGTGAATTGCTGGCTTGGCTGTCGTCTGCCACGTTCACCCCACTTCCAAATCATATTCTGCCATTAGAGCATTTTCCAATCAAATGGAGCCGTTAGTCGAAGAATGCTCTTGGGCAGCCGTCACCGCAAGTCGCGGCGGATTAGGATCGCAGTAATCCGACTATATCGTAGACGTCATTGAGAATGGGTGCGGACAAGGCCCGGGCTTTTTCGGCACCATCCTTCAGGACCTTGTCGATGGTGCCCGGGTCCGCGAGCAGTCGCCGCATTTCGTCGGCGATGGGAGTCAGCCGATCAACCGCCAAGTCCACAAGATCCGCTTTGAAAGCAGAAAATGGCTGGCCACCAAATCGGGCACAGGTATCTTCCCTGCTTAGATCCGCCAAGCTGGCAAAAATTGTGATGAGATTATCCGCCTCCGGCCGGTCTTTTAGTCCGTCAACGGTATCGGGCAATGGCAAGGGGTCGGTTTTGGCCTTGCGAATTTTCTTTGCGATCAGGTCGGCATCGTCGATCATATTGATCCGTGACGCGTCAGACGGCTCGGATTTGCTCATTTTCCTGGTGCCGTCTCGCAAAGACATGACACGCGTGGCGCCGCCATAGATAAGGGGT
The DNA here is from genome assembly GCA_029941135.1 of Alphaproteobacteria bacterium. Classification (GTDB taxonomy): domain Bacteria; phylum Pseudomonadota; class Alphaproteobacteria; order JAPYRI01; family JAPYRI01; genus JAPYRI01. Next base: position 25,499 of record JAPYRI010000008.1, read on the forward strand.
TCGGTCAGTGGAAAAAAATCAGTTCCGTAATCGCTATTGAACTTTTGGGCAATATCGCGGGTAAGCTCTAAATGCTGCTTTTGGTCTTCGCCCACAGGCACGTGTGTTGCTTTATAAACCAATATGTCGGCGGCCATTAGGTTCGGGTAGGCATACAGGCCGACACTCGCGTTCTCTCGGTTCTTGCCTGCTTTTTCCTTAAATTGGGTCATGCGATTGAGCCAGCCAAGGCGGGAAATACAACAGAACACCCAAGCCAATTCAGCGTGAGCGGCGACCTGGCTTTGATTGAACAGGACAGAGTTTTCCGGGTCGACCCCGGCGGCGATGAGGCTGGCTGTCACTTCACGCGTGTTTTGGAGCAGTTCACCGGGGTTCTGAAACACGGTAATCGCGTGCAAATCGACCACACAATAGAGGCACTGGTAGTCTTCCTGCAGCCGGACCCAATTGCGAATGGCGCCCAAATAATTGCCCAAGTGCAAGTTGCCGGTGGGCTGTACGCCAGAAAATATCCGGCCTTTTTTAGATCGATACTCCGAGGTCATACTTTGCGTCCCGTCTGCCAGCCTCACTTATGCGCCGACCATACCGAGGCCTGTTGCGGTGGAAATGAGGCGCCCTTATGTCCCGTCCCCCGTGCCGGGTCAACCGCCTTCAGTTGAGCGCTCTCAATCAGTCGCCGACGGCTCTCCGCGCAGCAACGCTTGCAAATCCCGGCCCTCAATCGAGCCCAGCAGACGCGCAAGCACGGCAAACCCGGCAAGTCCGCCAACAACCAATATTGCGAGGGCGACAACTCGCGATCCTTCGCCGCCGGATAAAAAGGGTTCCAGTGCGAGCCCCCCGCCCCAAAGACCTGCTGCCATGAATGCCGCCGCCGCCACGGTCCGCGGCAAGCGCCGGCGCAATCGGAGATCGATCTTCAAATGGCCCCGGCGGTGCAACGTTATCGCCAGCATTGTAACGTTTAGCCAAGCGGATATGGCCGTCGCCAAGGCGAGGCCCACATGCTTCAGTGGCACCATTAACACCAAATTGAGCACCACGTTCACGACTACGGCGATGATGGCGAAGCGCACCGGCGTGCGTGTGTCTTTCCTGGCAAAAAAACCGGGTCCAAGTATTTTGATCAGCACATACGCCGGCAGTCCAGCCGCGTAGGCCGTGAGCGCCAGCGCGGTTGCCCGGGTCTCAGCTGGGCCGAACGCGCCACGCTCAAACAAACCCCCGACCAATGGCCCTGATAAGGTCATCAAAGCCGCTGCCGCGGGCAGGGTCAACAATAAGCCAAACTCGACTGCCCGATTTTGGCTGTTCACGGCGGCACTATCCTGGTTGGCCATCACTTGGCGAGACAGGAGGGGGAGCAGTGCGGTGCCGACCGCAACCCCGACCACGCCTATCGGCAATTGGTTGAGACGGTCCGCGTAAAACAGGTAGGATAAGGAGCCGGTTGGCAGCAGCGAGGCGATTACAACGTCGATCAATAAGTTGACTTGAACGACACCCGCTCCCAATGCCGCCGGGGCCATAAGACGCAGCAGGTTCTTTATCTTTGGGGATAAACGGGGACGCGGCAAACGCAACGAAATTCCCGCACGGCGGCACTCTACGGCCAGCCATAAAAACTGTAATACGCCCGCAATCGACACGCCCCAGGCAAGGGCGTGGGCCGGCGTTTCCGTCGCGCCCGCCAACCAAATAAGCGCTGCAATCAAGCTTAGGTTTAGAAGGATTGGGGTTGCGGCTACAGCGGCAAATCGACCCAGAGAATTGAGCACGCCCCCCATCAAGGAGATCAAACTGATGAACAGCAAATAAGGAATGGTAATCCGCGTGAGCACCACGGCCAGGTCATATTTTTCTGGGTGCGCAACAAACCCGGGGGCAAGGCCAGCCATCAACCAGGGCATAAATATTTGCAGCAGGCCCACAAATATGGCGAGAACCGCGAGTAAAACGGCGAGGGCTTGCTCGGCAAACCGGCGCGCCGCCGCAGACCCCTGCGTCGACAATATTTCCGAGAACGACGGGACGAAAGCCGCATTAAAGGCCCCTTCGGCGAACAGTCGCCGAAAAAAATTGGGGATTTTAAAAGCAACGAAAAAGCAGTCGGCAATCCACCCCGCCCCCAAGGTGGCGGCAATCAGGATATCGCGGACAAATCCGAGGGCGCGACTGATGGAAGTAAAGCCCCCCACCGTCGCTACCGAGCGCAACAAGTTCATGGCCAATTGATAGAGGAAAGCAACGTCACGGAAAAGCCCGACTGTGCGCTTACGACCCGACGCTTTGCATGGGTTCTTGCTCTTCCGGCGCGTCAATCACCTGCAACAATCCGTTTTCAAGCGATCTTATTCTAGACTTATGGGTGATTTTGTGGCCGAACAGATCGCGGATATAAAACACATCAACGGCGCGCTCGCCGTAGGTTGCGATGCGCGCGCTGGAGATCGAAACGTTTAAGCGGTACAAGGTATAGGTAAGATCGGACAAAAAACCCGGCCGGTCGCGACCATTTATTTCAATAACCGTGTGGGTGTCACTCGCGTTGTTATCCACTAAAACCTGCGGCGCAACCCGGAAGACACTGGTGCGAGGCGGTAGAGATTCTTTATTAGCCAGAACTTGGCGCGGCTTGATGCCGCCATGGAGTGTGCGCTCGATAACCGAGCTCAATCGGGCAAGTTTTTCCGGACGATCAAACGCTTTGTGTTCAGCATCTTGAATCCAGAAACTGTCCAACGCCATACCGTCTGTGGTGGTGAAAATCTTAGCTTCAACAATCGTCGCTCCGACCACGCCCATGGCGCCGGCAATGCGGGCAAACAACCCCGGATGGTCAGACGCAAATAACGTGACTTCGGTCACCGCGTTGAAAATGTCGACCCGAGTATTCAAGGATAGCGGCGCGTCGTCGACACTCGCGTGGCGCACGAGCCGCGCATGACGAACCCGGGTTTCCTGATCGGTGGACAACCAATAATTAGCGAAATGGCGTGCCTTGTATGAGTCAAAATCTTGATCGCTCCAATCAGAAAGTTCCTGCCTTAGAGAGGCCTGCACGCCCCCGATGCGTTCTTTTCGTGCCCCGGGCACATATCCGCCCAGCAAATGCTCAGCGGTTATGTCATAAAGTTCCCGCAGCAATTGGCCTTTCCATCCATTCCACACCGCCGGGCCGACGGCACGGATGTCGGCAACCGTCAGCACCAGCAAGAGACGCAATCGCTCTGGGCTTTGCACCAATTCGGCAAAGTCTGCCACGGTTTTTGGGTCGCCGATGTCGCGTTTAAAGGCAAAGTGGCTCATCGCCAAATGATAGCGCACGAGCCACGATACTGTTTCGACCTCACCTTCGCTAAATCCCAGCCGCGCCCCCAATGTGAGTGCCACTTCCGCGCCCAGTACCGCGTGATCACCGCCTCGCCCTTTTGCAATATCGTGAATAAAGACCGCCAAGTAGAGAACTCGCCGGGACAATACTTCGTGGATGATTTGGGCGGACAGGGGATGATCATCCGCGAGGCTGCCGCTTTCAATGTTGGACAAAATTCTAATGGCTTGGATGGAGTGCTCGTCAACGGTATAGACATGGTACATATCGTGCTGCATTTGCGCGACGATGCGCCCGAACTCGGGAATGAATTGGCCCAATATGCCGGCTTCATTCATCCGCCGCAAGGTGATGTCCGGGGCATTGGTGGCAGTGAGTATTTCAAGAAAAAGGCGATTGGCCTCGTCGTTTTCCCGCAACTTTTTGCCTACCGCGCCGCGTGCGCGCACCATCAATTGCAGGGCCTGCGGATGAATGTCGTAGTTCTTTTCTTGCGCAAGATGAAATATTCGGATCATCTTGATGGGATCGTTCGCGAAGTCCTTTTCGTCAATCACATTGAGGCGGCTGCCTTCTAGCATAAAGCCATCGACTTCGCGCCGCCGCAGGCCAATCAGTGGCAACCTAAAACGCGGTGTGCGCTTATGCTTCTCTTCGATGAAAGCGCAGAATATTCGGGTGAGCGATCCCACGCTTTTGGCGACCAAGTAATACTGTTTCATAAAACTTTCGATGCCCCGGGTCTTCGCTTTGTCGCGGTAGCCCATCCGTTCCGCTAATTCGGTTTGGATATCGAAAGTGAGACGCTCTTCCGGCCGGCCGGCCACGTAGTGGACGTGACAACGGACCCGCCATAAAAATTCTTCGGCGCGCTGAAACGTCCGCAATTCGGCAGCGGTCAGCACGTCCAGTTCTACCAATTCCTTAATGTCGTCAATGGGATAAAGATATTTGGCGATCCAATAAAGAGTGTGCAGATCGCGCAGTCCGCCCTTGCCTTCTTTTAAATTAGGCTCGACCAAATAGCGACTGTCGCCCAGTCGGTGGTGACGCAAATCCCTCTCTTCGAGTTTCTCGTCGACAAATTCAGGCCCGGTGTTGGCGACAATATCGTCGCGAAATCGCTGACGCAATTCCTTATAAAGGTCTTCATCGCCCCACAGGTAACGGCTTTCGACCAAACCCGTACGTATGGTCATGTCTTCCCGAGCATACCTGATGCACGAATCCACGGAGCGGGTGGCATAGCCCACCTTCAGGCTCAAATCCCAGAGTAAATAAAGTAGATACTCAACAACTTGTTCCCCCCAAGGGGTCTGTTTGTAGGGCAAGAGAAATAACAAATCGATATCCGACTGGGGCGCAAGTTCGTCACGGCCATACCCGCCAACCGCTACCAACGACAATCTCTCCGCCGTGGTCGGATTGATCATTGGAAACACTCGTTCCACGGTAACGTCGTACATTACTCTCAATAGTTGATTTATTAAGTAACTATAGCCGTGTACGGTAGCGGCCCCCGTCGCGCCACGCTCTAGCCGCGTGCGAATTTCATAGCGACCCGAATCCAATGACGCTTTCAGCAAAGCCAATAGCGCTGGCCGAGATTGATCGGGACCACCTTTGGACTGACCGTACAGCGCGGCGATAGCGCCAATGAGTTGCTTGCGATCGATAATCGCCCTGGGGTTTTTTATCCGATGTCTTGTCATGACCTCGTCTTCGCCTGTTCTCTTTCCAAATTTAGGCACTAACTCTTGGTTTATATAACTTTGCTTTTGAACGCTATTCCTCTTCAGTCATAGCTTTGGCCTTCAACTCATACATTAGTTCCAATGCCTGGCGTGGCGTGAGGCGGTCAGGATGGATATCATCGAGTGCCGTTATAACGGCCGAGACCTTTTCGGTTTTATTCCAAATAACCGTTTGTTTCAAATTGGAAAAGAGCGGTAAATCTTCGACCAAACGACTGGCCGCATTGGCCGTTGGCCCGGTTTCAAGGAGTTCCAAAACTTGTTCGGCCTGCGCCACAACATTTTTCGGCAGGCCGGCGAGTTTGGCAACTTGGATGCCGTAAGACCGATCGGCGGCGCCCGGCGCAACTTGATGGAGAAACACCACTTCGCCCTGCCACTCTTTCACCCTCACGGTGTAATTAGCGAGGCCCACCAATTTAGCCGCCAACGCCGTAAGCTCATGGTAATGGGTAGCAAACAATCCCCGGCAGGTATTGACATCATGCAGATGCTGGACCACGGCCCAAGCAATAGACAAGCCATCGAACGTGGCTGTACCCCGGCCAATTTCGTCGAGAATAACCAATGACCGCGGCCCTGCCTGATTAAGAATGGTGGCTGTCTCGACCATTTCAACCATAAACGTCGATCGGCCGCGAGCAAGGTCATCTGCGGCACCCACTCGGCTGAATAACCGATCAAGGACTCCAATGCGGGCCCTCTCAGCGGGAACGAAGGAGCCCATCTGGGCGAGCACGGCGATCAGGGCGTTTTGCCGCAAGAACGTGCTTTTGCCGGCCATGTTGGGCCCGGTGAGCAACCACAGTCGCCGCCCGGCGTTTGGTTCAACTTCGGGAGAGCTGCCGAGGGGCTCGATTGGTTGGCCGGTATCCGGCAATCCCAAAAAAACGGCCCCAGAGGAACTTTCCCCGAGGATACAGTCGTTGGCAACGAATACCGTTTCTTTCTGACCCTCCAAGGCGGCTTCAACAACCGGGTGCCGACCGCCGATAATTTCAAACGCGAGACTATCATCGACTTGGGGCCGGCAATAGCGGCGTTCATCGGCAATCTGCGCCAAGCCACAGGCAAGGTCAAGTTCAGCAAGCGCTTCCGCCGCCCGCCCGAGTCCGTCTCCCTGGGCCAATACGTCACCCACCAAGTCATCGAATAATTTGAGTTCCAGGTCCAGCGCTTGCCCCGCCGCCCGCGCGATCTTTTCGGCGAGATCCCCCAAGGCAACGGTTGAAAAGCGCACGACGCTCGCCAGGGTTTGCCGGTGTATAAACCCATCCATCCCCATAAGCTTATCCGCATGTGCCGCCGAGACGTCGATATGGTAGCCAAGAACATTGTTGTGTTTGACTTTCAAATTCCGCACACCGGTCTCTTCCCGGTAGCCATTTTCCAGTCCCGCGATCAGGCGGCGGTTCTCGTCGCGTAAGACATGCAACTGATCTAACGCACCATGGTAACTGGGCGCAATAAATCCGCCATCCCTCACCAACAACGGTAAATCGGGTTTGAGCGCACGGTTAAGGCGGTCGACCAATTCGCCATGAAACCCGAGCTTGCCTATGGCAGAATCCAAATCGGCAGGCAACTCCACCAAATCATCACTGCCCGCAGCGGCCTCAAGCAAAGTCCGCACCTCGCCCGTAGACGCCAACGTGGCGTCGATGGCTTGCAGATCGCGGGGTCCGCCCCGGCCGATGGTCAGCCGCGAGAGGGCTCTCTCGAGGTCTGGCGCGTGCTTCAACTGCCCCCGCACATCATCGCGCAATCGGCGGCGGTCGAGAAAGAAGCCGACCAAATCGAGCCGCTGATTGATCGCCTTTGGCGCTGTCAATGGCGCCCCCAACCGGGCCGCCAGCAGACGTGCCCCGGCCCCGGTTACGGTCCGGTCGAGCGTATGCAACAAACTCCCCTGGCGCTCGCCGCTGAGCGTTTCCCGCAATTCTAAATTACGCCGCGTGGCGGCGTCGATCATCAAGACATCGGTGGGCAGCACCCGGAACGGCGGATGCACCGACGGCAGACGCCCTTTCTGGGTCAGTTCCACATAATCGATGATCGCGCCCGCGGCCGCCAGTTCCGGGCGCGAGAAAGCGCCGAACCCATCCAAAGCCAAAACTCCAAACAGGGCCTCTAGTCGGCGCGCGCCCGCTTGGCTCGCGAAACTCGCCATGCCGCGGATGGTGAGTTTGGGCTTCCAGTCGGACAATAAGTCAAAGTATTCCGGATCACCGGTCATTTGATCCGACACCAGCACCTCTCCCGGTGCGAGGCGCGCCAGGTCAGCCGCGGCTTCGGATGGTTCGGTAGGGCCGACCTTAAATTCGCCGGTCGACATGTCCAGCCAAGCGAGCGCGAGATTACCTCCCGCCTGACCAAGGGCGCACAAGTAATTATTTTGGCGAGACTCAAGTAAGCTGTCTTCGGTGAGCGTGCCGGCGGTCACCAAGCGCACGACTTCGCGGCGCACGACCGACTTTCCGCCGCGTTTTTTGGCTTCCGCCGGGTTTTCGGTTTGCTCGCAGACAGCGACTTTGTGTCCCGCGCGAATGAGACGCGCTAAGTAATTGTCAGCCGCATGCACCGGCACCCCGCACATGGGAATATCTTCGCCCAAATGCCGGCCGCGCTTGGTCAATGTGATATCGAGGGTCGCAGCCGCAGCGACCGCATCGTCGAAGAACAGCTCGTAAAAGTCCCCCATCCGGTAGAACACCAAAAATTCCGGGTGGCCCGCTTTTATGGACAGGTACTGGGCCATCATTGGAGTCACGTCGGGCTTCGCCTTCTGACGACTTTGCGCCCGTGATTTGTGTGGCGAATTGTCCGGGGAATTTGCTGGCTTTAACGATTCTGTTTGAGGTTCGGCACCGGACATCACGGTCCCCTCGACGGGGGCCGATGACAATGATGGTGTTTCGGGGCTCGCCATGATTGCCATTTGTACATGAAAAGGCGTGGCCAAGGTATGGAAACCGGCCATGGGGCCAGCCGCAGGGTGGGGGACTGATTTTACTGCGCAAACCGGCTTTTTACTGTATGTGTTCGGGCTTCGCCATTTTATCAACGGCTAAAGTAAACACCAATGGATAAATCGAAAATGTCCTTCACGGACGCGGAAGCCCTGATGTTTCACGCGGGCGCAAAACCAGGCAAGTTGGAGATTGTCCCCACCAAGCCCATGGCAACCGCCCGCGATTTATCACTCGCCTATTCGCCGGGCGTCGCGGTGCCGGTCAATGCCATTGCCGAAAATCCGGACGTCGCCTTTGACTATACAACCCGCGGCAATTTGGTTGCGGTGATCTCAAACGGCACGGCAATTTTAGGCTTGGGCAATTTGGGGGCGCTGGCGTCAAAGCCGGTGATGGAAGGCAAGTCGGCTCTGTTCAAACGTTTCGCCGACGTGGATTCGATCGATTTGGAAGTCGAGACCGAGGACGTGGATGAATTTATCAATTGCGTCCGCTATTTGGAGCCAAGTTTTGGCGGCATCAATTTAGAAGACATTAAGGCTCCCGAATGTTTCATCGTCGAGCAGCAGCTGCGCGAGCTCATGAACATCCCGGTTTTCCATGACGATCAGCACGGCACCGCGATTATAACGGCCGCCGGTACGGTGAACGCCCTCAACCTCACCGGGCGTGAACTTAAGGACACGAAGTTTGTCGTGAACGGCGCGGGCGCGGCGGGCATTGCGGTTGTTGAACTGTTGAAAAGCATGGGACTGCCCCATAACAATGTGATTTTGTGTGATAGCAAGGGTGTGATTTACGAAGGCCGCGAAGCTGGCATGAACCAGTGGAAATCGGCCCACGCGGTCGATACGCCCATACGCACCTTGGCAGAAGCTTTTGTCGGCTGTGATGTCGCCATCGGCCTTTCGGTCAAGGGCGCCTTTACCGCCGACATGATACGCAGCATGGGCGAAAAGCCGATCATATTTGCGCTCGCCAATCCTGATCCGGAAATTTCACCCGAGGACGCGCGCGCGGTTTCCCCCGATGCGATCATTGCAACCGGCAGGTCCGATTATCCGAACCAGGTGAATAATGTTCTTGGCTTCCCGTACATCTTCCGAGGCGCACTGGACGTGCGCGCGACGACCATCAACGAAGATATGAAGATCGCCGCGGTGAACGCATTGGCTGCCCTCGCCCGCGAAGATGTGCCCGACGAAGTTGCCATGGCCTATGCCGGCGAGCGTCCGCAATATGGTCCGGAGTACATCATTCCGGTGCCGTTTGACCCGCGCCTCATCAGCCGCATTCCGCCGGCAATTTCACAAGCCGCAATGGATTCGGGCGTTGCCCGCCGTCCAATCATCGACATGGACGCCCATCGCCAGCAATTGAGTGCCCGGCTTGACCCCACCGCTGGATCGCTGGCGTTAATTTTCAATCAAGTGCGTGCCAATCCAAAACGGGTCGTGTTCGCCGAAGGCGAAGAGGAAAAAGTGATCCGGGCGGCGATTTCCTTCCGCAACAGTGGCTATGGTACCCCTGTGCTCATCGGCCGCGAAGAGCGCATTGCCGAAACCATGGAAGCGGCGGGACTGGGCTCGGTCGACGAGATTGAGATTAGAAACGCCGCCAATACCGACCGGCATCAAGAATATACGGATTTTCTCTATGCGCGCCGCCAACGGCGCGGAGCGCTGTATCGCGATTGCGTGCGCATGATCAACAACGAGCGTAACGTGTTTGCGGGTTGCATGGTGGCGTTAGGGGACGCAGATGCCATGATCACCGGTGTGACCCGCGGCTATAATGTGTCCTACGAAGAAGTTCGGCGAGTGATGGACCCGTTGCCTGGGGCCCAAGTTTTCGGCCTGTCGATCGTTGTTGCTCGCGAGCGCACAGTACTGATCGCGGACACAGCAGTACACCCCAATCCGACTGCTGAAGAGCTCGCCGACATCGCCGTTCAGGCGGCCGCCCAGGCGCGGTTTTTGGGGCATGAGCCGCGTGTTGCTTTGTTGTCATTTTCCAACTTCGGCAATCCCATGGCCGCCAGTACGGCTTCCATGCGGGATGCTGTCACCTTGCTCGATGCACGTGATGTGGACTTCGAGTACGAAGGGGAAATGTCAGCGGATGTGGCACTCAACCCAGAGGTTATGGCGCTGTATCCATTCTGCCGTTTGTCGGAGCCGGCGAACGTGCTGATCATGCCGACCCTGCACTGTGCTCATATTGCGTCCAAGATGATTCAAGGTTTGGGCAGCGGCACGGTCATTGGGCCCATTTTAATTGGCCTTGAAAAGCCGGCACAGATTGCCCCCATGGGCGCGACCGCGTCGGACCTGGTGAATATGGCAGCCTTGGCGGCCCATGATGCCGATCACTGACCGCAATGACCTCTTGTAAACTCAGGGCATCATTGCGCCGCGAATAATGTAGAAGATCAATGCCGCCACCGCCGCCGAACACGGCACCGTCACCAGCCAGGCGGCAATGATGGTATAAACGTGACTGCGGCGCACCAAACGCCGCTTTCTCGCTTTCTTGAGCGCCCGCTTTTGCGATGCTGCTGTGCGCACAATGTCACTCCCGGCAGGCACCGTCGATAATCCGAGCGGGGTCATGCTTTGGCGCTGACGATTGACCAAATACTCACGCAAAAAACCAACCCCAAAAACAGCGCCGACGGCTATGTGTGTGGAACTGACTGGCAAGCCAAATCCAGACGCCACTATGACGGTTAGCGCCGCTGACAAGGCAACGGCAAATGCCCGTACCGGATCAAGCTTGGTGATCTTCTCGCCGACCGTACGAATAAGCTTGGGGCCAAACAACACGAGGCCCGCCGATATGCCGAAAGCGCCGACGACCAGCACCCAGATGGGTACCGTAACTTTGGCCGTAATATCGCCGGTTTCAACGGCGCTCACCACCGCCGCCAGGGGCCCTACCGCATTGGCCACGTCATTTGCGCCGTGGGCGAATGAAAGCAGTGCCGCCGAAAATATGAGCGGAATGGTGAATAGTTTGCCAACCGACTTGCGCCGGTTCTCCAAGGTTGCCGCAGCGCGCACCACACAAAAACGCACAACCGCATACGCGAAGAAAAAGGCGCCTACACCAATCATGATCAGCTCGACCGGGCTCGGTTGCCAGACGTTTTTAAGTCCTTTGATCACCAAGTAAACCGAAAATGCGCAGGCCAGGATGCCAACAAATACCGGCACCCAGGTCTTGCTTGCGGCAATACGATCCTCTCGGTATATGACGAGTTTCTTAATCGCTATCAAAAATAAAGCGGCGATAATTCCCCCGAGCACTGGCGATATGACCCAGCTGGCAGCGATTTTCGCCATCACCGGCCAGTTCACGGCGCTCCAACTGGCCGCTGCGATGCCGCCCCCCAGCACCCCGCCGACAATCGAGTGGGTGGTCGATACGGGTGCATTTAGGTAGGTGGCCAAATTCACCCACACGGCCGCCGCCAGCAGAGCCGACAACATGGCCCAGATGAATGTGGTCGCATCCGGCATCACCCCGGGGTCGATTATGCCCTTGGAGATGGTTGTCACCACGTCACTACCGGCAACAATGGCGCCAGCGGCCTCGAGCACGGACGCAATCATCAACGCACCGACCAGCGTCATGGCTTTGGCACCGACCGCCGGGCCCATATTATTGGCAACGTCATTCGCGCCAATGTTCAACGCCATGTAGCCGCCGATGACCCCCGCGACGACCACATAGAGGCCCCCCTCGATCCCTCCAGAGGTCAACGCCACATAAACCAGCACGCCCAATAAAAACAGCAAGCCGATGCCGATTTTCGACGCTTGGCGTCCCGCCGCCGCCGTGGCTTTCTCAAGCCGGACAATTTTTTTGAGATCTTTGTCGAGTGTGGTTTTTTTGGGTATCGGTCCATCGGACACTGGGAGAACCCTCAATTACACCTTACTAGGGGATCGACACGCGCCGATGCCGCCATCACTATTCGCGGGCAAAGTAGTCGCCGCGGACGCGCGCCGCAACAAAAGAAATGAGTAAAACGAATTTTTATACCGCCCTCATTTTTGCGCCTGTGTGCCAAACCGATTTCGGGTCAGCACCCACAACAAAATTAGACCGGGAACCGCCGCTGCCGCTGTTAGAATAAAAAAATCAACCCAACCTAAATGCTCGGCCAACAGACCCGAACTTGTCGATAACCACGTGCGCGCGGTAGCCATAAACGAGCTGAACAAAGCGTATTGGGTGGCGGTGTAAGACAAATTGCACAGGCTGGACAAATAGGCGACGAACACGGCTGTGCCCATGCCGCTGGCCAGGTTCTCAAAGCCGATGGTCACCGCCAGCAATCCCAGGTCGGCCCCGACCAGGGCTTGCACGGCAAACATAAAATTGGACAGCAATTGTAAGATGCCGCAAACCCATAGGGATCTTATCATGCCAATGCCGTTCATGATGGCGCCGCCAATGGCGAGCCCGGCCATGGTGGCGGTAAAGCCATAGAGTTTGCTGATGTTCGCAATATCGAGTTTGGAAAATCCGATTTCGACCAAAAACGGGTTGGTCATGACACCCGCCAAGCTGTCGCCAAATTTGTAGAGCGCAACAAACAACAAAATGAGCAGCGCCCCGGGCCGGGAAAGAAACTCGGCAAACGGCACCACCACCGCGGCATAGAACCAGCCTGCAGCCTTGGCGGTAACCCCGGTGATGTGCCTGTCTTTCAATAGCCTTTCGGCCCGCGCCCCTTGGGTGTCCGGGCTCCACTCGTCCGCTGTCTGTGGATTAGGTTCGGGCCGAAGAAGAACGGCGACGCCGCCCACAAGGACCAACCCCGCCATGACCCCATAGGCGGCGGACCAGTTGGCAAAATAAGCGATATAGAGCGTGCCCGCGCCAGAAACCAACATTCCAATTCGATAGCCGAACACTAGCGCGGCCGCCCCGGCTGCTTGCTGGGGTTCGGTAAGTGATTCGACGCGAAACGCATCAATCACGATGTCTTGGCTGGCCGATAAAAAAGAAACCAATAGCGCCGCCAGTCCTATCTTTAAGGCGGCATCTCCAGGGTCACCTTGCCCTATTGCCAGAATTGCCGGCACCAGACAACTTTGGGTCAATAATATCCAGCCCCGCCGCTGTCCGAATAGTCGGGTTAAAAGCGGCGCGGGCAGACGATCGATCAGCGGCGCCCACAGAAATTTCAGTGCGTAGGGTGTGCCGATTGCGGCAAATAGGCCGATCGAGGTTTTATCAACCCCCGCTTCTGACAGCCAGACGAAGAGGGTCGATGCAGTCAGCGCCAACGGCAATCCGCTGGAAAAACCGAGAAAAATAAGGGCCAGGACCGCTGGCTGCCGGTAAACAGTAAAAGCGTGGGTGAAACGCTGGAACGACAAATTCACGCGGACGGCCCTATAGAGACGAAACAGTTGTAAAATCTTAACCGTATCCCGGCAACAATCCTAACTCGACATGATCGCGAGAGGTATTGATTTCGACTCGGACGACACCCCATCTATAGGCAAGACGCCCGGTTTGAGGACAATCCCATCACCCTGGAGCTCACAAAAAGGGGGAGATATTCGAAATTCCCTGTTGCAGGCCGGTATTACCTATGTTGTATAGGGCCGGTAATGGGAGTTCGCCTCCCCCGTAACAGTGAGTCGCGCGGAAAAGTGCTATGACCGATACCGCGTATGCGTCCGAGGCGGACGCAAAAAACCTTTCTTCAACTGATTTGGATTTTGATCCCTTCCTTGACTTGGAAGAAGAGATCAACAGCCTTCGGCAGGAAAAGAATGCCGTCATCCTGGCCCATGTCTACCAGGATAGCGAAATTCAGGACATCGCCGATTTCGTCGGCGACAGCCTCGATCTTTCGCGCAAAGCCGCAGCGACCGATGCGGACATCATCGTTTTTTGTGGCGTGCGGTTCATGGCCGAGGTGGCCAAGATACTCAGCCCCGGCAAGACCGTTATCTTGCCTGACCTGGAAGCCGGCTGCTCGCTCGAACAATCTTGCCCGCCGGATAAATTCCGCATCTTCCGCGAAGCCCACCCGGACCACATCGCCTTGTCCTACATAAATTGCTCGGCCGAAGTGAAGGCTTTGTCGGATATTATCGTGACCTCATCCAATGCCGAGGCGATTATCAATCAAATTCCGAAGAGCCAGCCCATTATGTTTGCGCCGGACAAATATTTAGGCAGCTTCTTAGCCCGCAAAACCGGCCGCAACATGGCTCTGTGGCCGGGCACTTGTGTGGTTCATGAACAATTTTCCCTGCGCGAATTGGTGCGCCTTAAAACCTTGCACCCTGAGGCACTGGTTGTCGCCCACCCGGAATGTCCGGAAAACATTCTGCGCGAGGCCGATCACATCGGCTCGACCTCGTCGCTGACCGAGTTCGTGATCACATCGGACGCGCCTGAGTTTATTATCGCGACCGAGCCCAAAATCATTCATCAAATGGAAAAACTCGCGCCCGGCAAAACCTTCATCGGCGCACCCGGCTCTGACGGCTGCATCGGCTGCAACAATTGCCCGTTCATGGCCCTGAACACGCTCGAAAAGTTGTACGTTGCGCTGCGCGATCAAACGCCCGAAATTCAATTGCCCGAGAAACTTCGGGTCGCGGCTGAAAAGCCTCTGCGGCAAATGCTCGTGATGTCGCCCCTGAAGGCGGTGACCGGCACGTCGCGCCCCCGCGCGGTCGCCTGAGCAACCTCGCCGAATTCCCTCGATCAGGTTAAGCTGAGGCATGGAACTCGACCCCCGATTTATTGACGACTTCGTCCGCCGAGCGCTCGCGGAAGATTTGGGTGCCCCAGGCGACATCACGTCAGACAGCGTCATCCCGGAAGATGCACGCTTGATCGCGACCATGGCCGCGCGCGAACCGATGGTGATCGCGGGATTGCCTGCGGCCTTGGCGGTGTTTAAGGCGCTCGATCCCAATTGTCGGGTCGATGCCCACCAAAAAGACTGTGCCCAAATCGGCGCGGGCGAGATAATTGCCATCATTGACGGACTCGCCCGCGCGCTGCTTTCGGCGGAGCGCACTGCGCTCAACATCCTGCAGCACCTGTCCGGCATTGCGAGTCTGACCCACAGCTATGTGGATGAGATAGCAGGCACCGGCGCCGTATTATTGGACACCCGCAAAACCATCCCCGGCCTGCGCCACTTGCAAAAGTATGCAACCGCCGCCGGTGGCGGTCAGAACCACCGGATGGGCCTGTTTGACGGGGTGCTGATTAAGGACAACCACATCGCCGTCGCTGGCGGCGTCACAGCGGCGATCAAAGCCGCGCAGGTGGCAGGCCTCAGCGACATCCAAGTCGAGTGCGACACGCTCGATCAAATGCGCGACGCTTTGGCCGCAGGCGCGAAACGCTTGTTGCTTGATAACATGGGGCCCGATTTGCTGCGAGAGGCGGTCAGCCTCGCCGATGGCCGCGCAACCCTGGAAGCCTCGGGCGGGGTGACGCTTGACACCATTCGCGCGATCGCCGAGACCGGGGTCGATTTTATCTCGGTCGGCCGCCTTACCCAATCGGCACCGGCGATTGATATCGGCCTCGATTACGCAGGAATGTAACTCAAGAAGAAAATGCCACGGAGGGCGCGATGAAAGAAGAAGGCGGGGTGTGTTTGATCACCGGAGTGGGCCCGGGTACCGGAGCAGCCATGGCGCGGCGGTTTGCCGAAGGGGGTTATCGGGTCGCCATGCTGGCCCGCGACCAGGAGCGCCTGGATAAACTCGAAAAAGAGATCCCCAATAGCCGCGGTTTTGTCTGCGACGTGGCGGACACAGACGGGTTCATTGCGACCCTCGCCCGGGTAAAAGCTGAGATGGGGGCGCCCAAAATCGCCATCCACAACGCGGTCAGAGGTACCTTCGGCACGTTTCTCGAAATTGATCCCAAGGATTTAGAGCTTAATTTTTGCATTAACGCGATGGCGTTTCTTCACCTCGCGCAAACCGTAGTGCCAGATATGATCGTTGCGAGCGAGGGTGTGTTGTTAATGACCGGTAACACCTCGGCCTATCGCGGCAAACCCACGTTCGCCGGCTTCGCACCGACCAAAGCCGCGCAACGTATCTTGGCCGAAGCCATCGCCCGCGATGCCGGGCCGAAAGGTGTGCATGTGGCGTTCGTTGCTATCGACGCGGTCATCGACCTGCCGTGGACACGCAAAATGTTCGGCGAAAAGCCCGACGATTATTACTGCCAACCGGCCGACATCGCCGAAGAGTGCTTTCGCGTCGCCCACCAGGCCAAATCCGCCTGGTCGTTCGAATCGGTCATCCGCCCCCACGGCGAGTTTTGGTAGGGGGCCTACTCAAAGTTTCCTACCCCGGCATCACAACCGTATTGACCGCCACGCCGTTCACCACCGCGCAGGTATATAGATACGGGACCACCGTGCCATCAGCGCCTTTGAGCTTCACTTGGCCGCTAATTTTCCGGCTGTAGGGTGTTGAGGTAACCTCCGGAATGCCGATTTGTTCGGCTTTTTCAGGGAATTTCGATTGGGCGTAGACGCTCGATAAACAGGTGTTCACATCCGCCTGTTCTTTTTCTGCCGCCAAATTTTGTTCTGAAGATGGTTTGTCGCAAGAAGCTAACATCGCAACGAGCCCCAAACCGACGACACATGACCTGATCATACTTGCCTCCCTACGCCCCCCAAAACAGGACTCAAGCAGGCTTGGGGTCAAGAATCAAATAATTTGGCGATCCGGGCCTGATGTTCCTCGGCGGCTTTCTTGGGGTCGTCCGCGTTTCTGATCGGACGGCCAACGACGATATAGTCGGCGCCGTTCAAGAAAGCTTCTTCTACGTCCACTGTGCGTTTTTGGTCGTCTACTTCCCGGTTGAGCCCAGGACGAATGCCCGGCGACACAATCAAAAAATTATCACCCAGATCTTTTCGCAGCCGTGGTGCTTCTATGCCTGAAGATATGACCCCGTCACAGCCAAGTTCCATGGCTCGTTTGGCGCGCGAGAGAACGAGATCGGCGATATCAACTTGAAATCCCAGGTCGTCCATGTCGCCTTGATCCAGGCTGGTGAGGGCTGTCACGGCGAGGATTTTCAATCCGCTTTTTTCCTTCGCCGCAGCTTCCAACATGGCGTCATTGCCATGAACTGTCGCAAACGATGCGCCGTGCTTTTTCAGCTGCCGCACCGCAGAACCGACCGTGGCAGGAACATCAAAAAATTTGAGATCGACAAATATCTTTTTGCCCTTATTGCGCAATCTCTCGACCAGCTCGAAATATCCGCCGGCCATAAACAGCTCAAGTCCAAGCTTGCAAAACACCACCGTGTCACCAAGCAGATCGACAAAGTTTTCAGCCTCTTCCGTGCTCGGGAAATCAAGCGCAACAATCAGCCGCTCGTTGACCGGGATATTTTTAGTGGAGAGAAAGTTTGGCGTCCCTACTGTCTCTGAAGTCATGCTGGTGCTTTTATTCCCTGTTCAGAGGCCATGCCGCCCCGCACTCCACTTCTACCACAAAACGATTTGGCTTTGGATGGCAGAAACGTGATGCGCAGCTACCCCGGCAGATCGACTCGGCGGCAGCTAAGGGCCTCCGCAATATGTGTGCGGCGAACACCGTCGGCGCATTCCAAGTCGGCCAGGGTGCGGGCGGGGTCAGCCAGATGTCCGCAGCGGCAGGGGATCATAGTGGCAACAAGCTGCACGCACGCGGGATAGGTCACTCCTCCCCACAGACTCTCGACCCAGTGCACAGACAGGGGAGCCTAGCAAGAACGAAACAGGAACTAAAGGGTTGTCTTGTGCGGTTCAGTTTGCCCGCTCAGCGCAGCGGCGGTCGATCGCGTCCCACAGGAGGCTCGCGATATCGGTGCCGCTCAATCGATCAATCTCTTGAATGCCGGTGGGGGAGGTGACGTTAATCTCGGTTAAATAGTCGCCGATCACATCGATACCGACAAACACCAGGCCCTTTTCCCGCAATGTGGGCCCGATGGCGGCACAAATTTCGCGCTCACGCGCGGTGAGCTCCGTCGCCTGCGCAAGGCCGCCAGCGTGAAAGTTTGACCGCGCCTCACCAGCTTGTGGAATGCGGCTCACCCCGCCCGCTGGTTCGCCATCGACAAGAATGATGCGCTTATCGCCAGCGCGCACCTCGGGCAGATAGCGCTGAACGATCATTGGCTCGCGATAATTTTCCAAGAACATCTCAACCAAGGAATTGAGATTCTCATCGTCAGGCTTGATGTGAAAAACGCCCGCGCCACCGTTGCCATAGAGAGGCTTCACGATGATGTCCTTATGGCGCGCACGAAAGTCGGCGACATCATCCGGGTTGTGGGTGATGAGCGTCTCCGGCATGAGGTCGGGAAAGTGGGTCACAAACATTTTTTCGGGTGCGTTCCGCACCTCGACGGGGTCGTTCACCACCAGGGTGTCCCCGGTCACATGTTCCAACAGGTGCGTTGCCGTGATGTAGCCCATGTCAAACGGCGGGTCCTGTCGCATCAGCACCACGTCGGTGTCCCGTAAATCAAGCTTGGTGCGCGCGCCCACTGTAAAGAAATCGCCCGCCACCCGCTGCACTTCAAGCGTCCGCGCCATCGCCACAACCCGGCCTTCGCGGAAGCTCAAATCCGTCGGCAGATAGTAACTTAAACGATACCCGCGCCTTTGGGCTTCGAGCGCCAGCGCAAACGTGCTATCGGCATTGATATCGACCGTTTCGATCCGGTCCATCTGGATGGCGACGTGAAGGCTCATGGCAAATCGATTTCCTGATGACCAGAAAGTGACGAACAGCCGCGCCTAATGGCGGCGCGGGTCGTCCTTGTAACGGACGTGACTCACAACTTCGGCGACATCTCCGATATTGCGGGCATGTTCGGTCACCCGCTTAAGTTCGGTCGCGTCTTGCGCCACGCCTAGGAGATACACCACCGCATTTACGGTTTCGATGGTGTAGTTGATGCCTGCAATTTTCGAATCGCCCAACATCTTCGTCCGCAGCTTGGTGGTGATCCAAGCATCCTTGGTGTAGTTGATGATGCCACTTTTGTCGGTCACTTGAATTTCGTTCAACACTTCTGCGACACCATTGGTATCCCAAGCAATGCGTGCTGCCGCGACCCGATCTTCTGTCTTGCGAACGACCCCGGTCAGCAGCACCCTGCCTTCGTCCACTTCGGTTGCGACATTGAGAAACAGTTTGCCCGAGTGGTCGATCATTTTGCCCTGGACGGCAATCTGAATGGCGCTGTCGTCTAGGGCGGACCCGACCGAACGTTCTTGTACGACGGTAACCCCGGTGGTCGCGCCGGCGCCAAATAGTGCCGCCACACAGCCCCCAAGGTTTACCGATAAAAGGGCCACCCCCGCCACCAACGGCACACGCATGCGGGCAGGTAAATGAAAAACACTCAACGCAACTGACTTCATGGAACTCATCCTTTTAAGGGTTTGCTTCTAAGGATTGGCTATTCGGTATTGGCACACTACACCGCCTTCCGGGCGATTGGTTCTTTAAACTCGACCGACTTACTGCCCCCACGCGTTCATTATATGGATTGGAAGCCGCCAAGGCACCACCAACATGACATCAAATCGAATATCTGTATTTTCCGCTGCGGGTAAAGTTGCCAGCAAGTACTCAGCCGCGCGGGTGATGCGCTGACGCTGGCGGGATCCGAGCGCGTCAGCGACCGCGGCCCGGCTTGCCCGAGCCTTCACTTCAGTGACCGCAAGGGTGTGGCCCCGGCGGGCCACAATATCGACTTCCCCGACCGGTGTGCGGCAATCCCGCAATAATATTCGGTAGCCTTTGAGGCGCAAGACGCCGACGCACAACAGCTCGACCCAGCGGCCGCTGCGAATGGCGCGTCGCCGGTCTCGGCTCATGTCTTGCCCGTGAGGTGAAGGGCCCGCGCATAAACTTCGCGCCGTGGCCGGCCGGTTTTCGCGGTAGCCATGGCGACCGCCTGCTTCAAGCTGTGTCGGACAAGGAGAGGTTTTAAAACGTCATCGATGTCGACTTCGCGCGCCATGCTCGCATCCGGCGGACCGATCACCACTACCACTTCGCCTTTGGGCGCACCTTCTTCTTGATAGGCCGCGGCCAGCCCAAACAAAGTGCCCCGGCGCACCTGTTCGAACTTTTTAGTGAGCTCGCGAGCAACCGCCGCCTGCCGGTCCCCCAAAACCCCCGCCATGTCGGCTATGCTTTGGGGCAAGCGCCGGGCTGCCTCGAAAAATATAAGGGTCGTTTCAATATCCTTTAAGTCCGCTAGCACTCGGGTGCGCGCGGCCTTGCGCGCAGGGAGAAATCCGGCAAACAAAAACCGGTCCGATGGCAGTCCCGAGAGCGCCAATGCTGACGGCACTGATGATGGTCCCGGCACGACGGTCACAAGAATGTCCCGGGCCACGGCGTCGCGCACCAGTTTGTATCCCGGGTCGGACACCAGCGGCATGCCCGCATCACTGACGAGCGCGACCGACTGACCTTGGGCAATCTGGTCGAGCAACCGGGGCCTGACAGTTTGCGCGTTGTGATCGTGATAGGCAGTGAGTTTTGTTTTGATGCCGTAGCGGTCGAGAAGCCGTCGACTGATCCGCGTGTCTTCGCAAGCAATCAAGTTAACGCCCGACAAAACCGACAACGCGCGCAACGTAATATCTCCCAAATTGCCAATGGGGGTCGCCACCAAATAGAGGCCGGGCAGCGCCTGAAACGGCGGCAGGATAACCGTCGCTTCGCCCGAGAAAGCGGTAGGTTCGCCCTGCGCCTGAGGGTCCCGTTTACTTGTTTTGGACGCACCGCTAGACTCGGACTCGCCATTTCTGTCATCGGGAGATGATTTTGCGATTGACGCGGATCCCCGCTTGCGCTCTTGCCCGCGCCCGCTCTGTTCTGTACGTGATCGCCGTGTCATTGATCTGCGGTGCTTCCCTGTTGTTGAACGGTTGCACAGACGTGAAAATACCGACTCAATGGAAGGTTTGGCCAGGAAAAGTCACGGCGCCTCGAGATTTGCCTACCCCCACCTTACCTGCACCGCCGTCAACTGGGAAAGTTCCTGCCCTCCAGCGCACATTCCCGCCGGCATTGCCGTCATCGCCTTTCACCTACGGCCTGCCGGAATTGGCCGCGCCGACAGGCCTCGTGGCAGCGCCTTTGCATAAAATCAACATTGCCTTATTGGTGCCGCTCTCGGGGCCAAGTGCAAATATTGGACATGCATTACTGGATGCCGCGCAACTTGCTTTGTTTGATGTGGCTGACGACCGCATCAATTTGCTCCCCAAGGACACGTTTGGTACGCCGGAGGGTGCGGCTCGGGCCGCCGAAGAGGCCTTGTCCGATGGCGCTGAATTGATTTTAGGGCCTTTGTTCAGCCAGTCTGTCGCCGCTGCCGCCCCCATCGCCCGTCGCGGCGGGATCAACATTATCGCCTTTTCAACCGACAGGAAGGTGGCCGCTTCAGGGGTATTTCTGTTCGGCTTTCTGCCCCATGAGCAAGTGGAGCGCGTGGTCGACCACGCCATCGGCCAAGGTCTCACCCGTTTCGCCGCGCTGTTGCCCCAGAATCCATACGGCAACACCATTTTGGAAGCTTTAATGACCGCCACCTGGACCAGGGGAGCAGAGATTGTCCAAGTCGAAACTTATCCGGACACCCGCAATAACCCTCACGAGGCGATAAAGCGCCTGGCGGATTATGACAAACGCCGGGAGGCGCTCCTGGAAGAGCACAAACGGATCGAAGAGGAATATGACGAGGACGAAGCCAAACCTTTGCTGGAGGCTTTGGAAGGGCTGGAAACCATAGGCGAACTTGAATACGACGCCATCATTATTCCCGAAGGCGGGGACCGGTTACGGAGTGTGGCGTTGCTGCTGCCCTATTACGATATTGATCCGGCAAAGATCCGCTTTATGGGCACCGGTCTTTGGGACGATGAAAACATCGGCCGCGAACCCGCCCTGGTGGGCGGCTGGTTTGCCGCCGTTCCGCCGGAATTATCGCACGCCTTTACCGAGCGATTCGCCACGGTATTTGGCACCCGGCCCCCCCGTATTGCCAGCATTGCATACGATTCATTGGCCTTGGCGGCATTATTGGCGGAGGCGCAACCCGATCTAGCAAATCCGTCATTTGGGGGCCCGTCATTGGGAAGCCAGCCCGTGGATTACAAGCGGCAGAGCGGCAGCCGGTTCAGTGCCGACCGCATCACTGCGGCAACGGGATTTAATGGCGCTAATGGTTTGTTCCGATTGCGTCCGGGAGGACTCACCGAACGTGGTCTCGCCGTGGTTGAAGTCGGCCGTAACGGGACCAAAGTCATTGCGCCGCCGCCGACCAGTTTTGACACGCAAAACATTCATCGGGTTGAACGCATCTCGGTGCCTGAAATGGACCCCAGTCCATATCCGCTGTCACCGTCCGACACTCCTCACGCGTTTCCATACAGCAGTGAAGTGGCCCCGATCGACGGCCCCTAATCTCGATCAGCCGGGCATCAGTTCCGTGATCACCGTATCCAGCAGCGACCAGCCCCGCCGGGTCGCCCGCAGGACGCCCCGTCCGTGCACAAGTAATCCCTGGTCGACGAGCGCCGAAATCTTGACGGCTGAAAGCTGTTGATCAAGGGGCCTGCCGATCGCGTCCGCAAAGCGCGCCTCGGAAACCCCCTCGCGGGTGCGCAATCCCATGATCAAACACTCGGTTGCCCGGTCCGCAGCGGCTATCACTTCGCGGATTTCGGTTCCATGTCCAACGGCTTCCACATCCCCCAGCCAACCATCCGGCGACCGTCGTTGAGCAGTGGCCACTAAATCACTGCCGATGCGCAGCCGCCCATGGGCGCCAGGGCCGACGCCCACATACTCGTCATAGCGCCAGTATGCGAGATTGTGGCGGCATTCTTGTCCGGGGATGGCAAAATTTGATAGTTCATACGGGTCATAGCCATGATCCGCACATAGATGCCAAGTGTCTTCCAGCATCCGCGCGCCCGTGTCGTCGCCGGGGAGACGTAGGCGCCCTTCCCGGTGCTCGCGAAAGAATGCCGTCCCCGGTTCTATGGTCAATTGATAAAGAGATAAATGCCCAACGGCGAGACTGAGCGCGCGCTTAAGCTCTTGCCGCCAGTCCTCAGAGGATTGACCCTCACGCCCGTAGATGAGGTCAAAAGACGTGCGGGAGAAATGGTCTTGCGCGGCCCTAAACGCGTCCATCGCCTCCGCAACCGAATGCCAACGTCCCAGGGCGCTTAAATCAGCGTCGTTCAAAGCCTGAACCCCGAGCGATAATCGGTTGATCCCAATCGTCGCCAATTCCTCAAAACGCGCCGCTTCGGCACTGGTCGGATTGGCCTCCAGTGTTATTTCTGCGGTGGGCTCTAACCGCCAACACTTTTTTATGGCCGCCATTACGGCCGCAACTGTTGCCGGCGCCATCAAGGACGGCGTGCCGCCGCCGAAAAAAATACTCGTCACCGTTCGCCCGCCAATAAGTTCAGCATAGTGTTCGAGCTCTCGCACTAAGGCGCGCGCCCAGCGCTCCTGGTCGACACCCTCGCGGACGTGACTGTTGAAATCACAATAGGGGCACTTAGCGGCACAAAATGGCCAATGCACATAGATGGCGAGCGGGGGGACCCCTATACGAGCCTTAGACGGCGAAGTAGGCATCGATTAGTTTGCGGAACGCGTCAGCCCGATGGCTGATGGCGTGCTTTTGATCCGGGTCCATTTCGCCGAACGTGATGCCGTAGCCTTCCGGGATGAACATTGGGTCGTAGCCAAACCCGCAGCCCCCCCGGGGCGGCCAAGTGAGCGTGCCATGAACTTGCCCTTCAACGGTTTCAGTATGCCCGTCCGGCCAAGCGAGCGTGAGCGCACACACAAAATATGCCGATTGCGGTATGCCATTGTCAGGGCCCGCGCCCACAAGTGCCTCCTGTACTTTCCCCATCGCCAAACCAAAGTCCTTGCGAGGGCCGGCCCACCGGGCCGAGTAAATTCCCGGCTCGCCGCCCAGCGCGGGCACGACAAGACCCGAATCATCTGCCAGGGCGATCCGTCCTGATACCGTCGCCGCCGCCAATGCCTTGAGTTCGGCGTTGGCGATAAAAGTGTCACCGGTTTCTTCGGGCTCCAGCAGGCCGAGCTCGGCCGCAGATTGAATGTGCGTACCAAACGGCGCGAGCAGAGCGGCAATTTCCCGCACTTTACCAGGATTGTGACTGGCAATCAGCAAATCGCCCCCGGCGAATTTACGCCTCCTCAAAGGGCCAAAGCCGCGCGTTGCAGCGTGACCAATTCTTCAATGCCCGCGCGCGCGAGCCGCATCAGTTCGAGAAACTCCGACTCGGCAAAAGGACCGGCTTCGGCGGTGCCTTGAATTTCGACAATGCCACCATCCCCGGTCATAACAAAGTTGGCATCAGTTTCGGCATTGCTGTCTTCAGCATAGTCCAGGTCGAGGACCGGCGCGCCCTTATAGATACCGCACGAAATGCCTGCGACCTCTGTGGATAGCGGCAGCTCTTCGATGAGACCTTCCGTCATCATGCCCTGAAAACACTGGTACAAGGCCACAAACCCGCCGGTTATCGCAGCGGTGCGGGTGCCGCCGTCGGCTTGAATGACGTCGCAATCAACCTTGATCTGGCGCTCGCCCATGGCGCCCAAATTGGTCACTGCGCGGAGGGAGCGACCGATCAACCGTTGGATTTCTTGGGTCCGCCCGGATTGCTTGCCGCGCGCAGCCTCCCGCCCCATGCGCGAGTGGGTCGACCGCGGCAGCATGCCATACTCGGCGGTTACCCAACCCTTGCCTGAATTGCGCAGCCACGGTGGCACGCCACTGTCGAGAGACGCCGTGCACAAAACATGGGTGTCGCCAAAGCGCGCCATGCACGACCCTTCCGCGTGTTTACTGTATCCGGGCTCGAGAATAATCTTGCGCAGCTCGTCGCTGGCGCGGCCAGAAGGGCGCATATACAGGGGTTCCTTATCTAAAATCCAGCGGTCCTGGGGTTCTAACCCGTCCGGCGAACGCCGTCCAGCGCCACAAATCTGCTTGCCATCAGACTAAATCAATCCCATCTGTGCTTTAGCCTGCGTTGACGGCGCCCGAGACGGTAACTACATTCTGTATTACGTTCCGGCTCCCGGAGCCTGAACCTGCCTTCATAGCCCAAAGCTCATTGCATTATTTGCACACTGATGATCAGAGAACTCAACCAACGCTCCCGCCAAATTTTCCGCTCGGTGGTCGAAACATACCTGGAGACCGGCGTGCCGGTTGGCTCCAAAACTTTGTCCGAGCGGCTGCCCATGCACTTGTCGCCGGCGTCGATCCGCAATGTAATGGCTTCTTTGGAGCATGCTGGCTTACTGTTTGCGCCGCACATTTCAGCCGGCCGCCTCCCCACGCAGGCCGGATTGCGCATATTTGTTGATGGCTTGCTGGAAATAGGAAATCTGACTGAAAGTGAGCAAAGCGACATCGACACCCATTGCCTTGCCAACGGGCGCAACACAGAGCAAGTGTTAACCGAAGCAGTTACCGCCCTGTCGGGTCTGTGTAGATGCGCGGGGCTGGTCATTGCCCCCAAACTCGAATCTCCGGTGCGGCATGTGGAGTTTGTCAATGTCGGCGATGGCCAGGCATTGGTGGTTATTGTCTCGCAAGATGGCGCGGTCGAAAACCGGATCATTGAAGCTCCCATGGGGATTACCCCCTCAGCCTTACGCGCAGCATCCAATTACTTAAATGCCCGATTAGGCGGCCACACCCTGGATGAAACCCGCGATTCCATTGAACTGGAACTCAGTCAGCAACAAGCTGAGCTTGACGCCCTGTCGGCGCGGGTGGTACAGGCCGGCCTTGCTTCGTGGAGTGGCGGCAGCGAACTCAAAAATCTCATCGTTCGGGGCCGTGCCAATCTGCTTGACGACATCGAGGCAATTGAAAACTTGGAGCGGATCAGGTTTCTGTTCGAGGACCTGGAATCCAAACGCGACATGGTCCGACTGCTCAACCTGGCGGAAGAAAGCGATGGGGTTCGCATCTTCATCGGATCGGAGAATAATTTGTTCAGTTTGTCCGGGTCTTCAGTCATCGTCGCACCGTACAAAAATGGCCGCGGCAAGGTTATCGGAGCCTTAGGGGTTATTGGTCCGACTCGGGTCAACTACGCCCGTGTGGTTCCCATGGTCGATTACACCGCGAGAGTCATCGAAAAAATATTTGAATGATCTGTTTGGCGTCCGCCTGGCAACGAATATGGAAGAAATTGCCCGCTAGACTCGCGCCCAGGATCGGAATAATGAAACGTGATATTCACTAGGAAGTACGAATGAGTATGCCAGAAGACGAACGGCGCGAAGAAAAAATGGCCGCAGAAGATGCCTTTGACGATGGCGCCGCCGAGGCAGATGGCGCGGCCGCGTCAAATGATGACGGCGGGGGCGATGACACACCGAAGACCGCCAATGCGGAAGATCAAGATCCGGCGGTAATAATCGCCGATCTCAAAGACCGGCTGCTGAGATCCATCGCGGATATGGAGAATTTACGCAATCGGTCGCGCCGGGAACAGGAAGACGCGCTGAAGTATGCGACCACTAACTTCGCCCGGGATTTGTTGAATGTGAGCGACAATTTACGCCGTGCCTTGGAAAGCGCGCCCGACGGGGCTGACACGGACAGCGACTCACTCAAAATCCTGCGGGATGGTATCGAAATGACCGAACGTGAACTATTGAGTGTGTTCGACCGCCATGGCATAGAGCAGATCAGTCCCCTAGGCGAGAAATTCGACCACAATAAGCACCAGGCCATGTTCAAAGTACCCGGGTCGGAGGCCGAGCCCGGCACAGTGATACAAGTGGTGCAACCCGGCTATGTACTGCGCGACCGTTTACTGCGCCCGGCCTTGGTCGGGGTCGCTGCCGAGAAAAACAACGGGGCTGGAGATGAACCGCCCAAGTCAGAGGGAGTAGATACCCAAGCTTAATAGGGCGCCAATACCCATGGCGTGCTCCGCGGGCATTAAGTACAGAACGCTTTAACTGCGAAAATGTGCCAATTTTGGCAGTTGCAACCGGCGTTCCCCTCCCTATATATCCTTCAGTTAACCAACGGAGCCCCAGGGCGGGGCAATAAATGGCCGCCCGGGTCTGCCGCAAATTAAGAGGCTTAGATGTCAAAAGTTATCGGGATCGATTTGGGGACCACAAACTCGTGTGTTGCCATCATGGACGGCGCCAGTCCAAAAGTGATTGAGAACGCCGAAGGGATGCGCACCACGCCGTCGATGGTCGCTTTCACCGAAGATGGTGAGCGGCTCATTGGCCAGCCGGCCAAGCGACAGGCCGTCACCAATCCGGAAAATACATTATTCGCGGTCAAACGGTTGATCGGGCGGTCGTTTGAGGATCCGGCGACCAAAAAAGATATGGACATGGTCCCTTACAATATTGTCAACGCGGACAATGGCGACGCCTGGATCGAAGCACGGGGAACTCCCCACAGCCCCAGCCAGATTAGCGCATTCATCCTGCAAAAGATGAAGGAGACAGCTGAAAGCTTCTTGGGCGAATCGGTTGAGCAAGCCGTCATCACGGTCCCCGCTTACTTCAATGATGCCCAGCGCCAAGCCACTAAAGACGCCGGCAAAATCGCCGGCCTCGAAGTGTTGCGCATCATCAACGAGCCAACGGCGGCCGCACTCGCCTACGGCCTCGACAAGGATGAGGGCAAAACCATCGCCGTCTACGACTTGGGCGGCGGCACATTCGACGTCTCGATTCTAGAGATCGGCGATGGCGTGTTCGAGGTCAAATCGACCAACGGCGATACTTTCCTTGGCGGCGAAGACTTTGACTTGCGGCTGGTGAGTTATCTGGCCGACGAATTCAAAAAAGAATCCGGCATTGATTTGCGGGGCGACAAGTTGGCCCTGCAACGGCTCAAGGAAGCCGCCGAAAAAGCCAAAGTTGAACTGTCGAGCGCAAGCCAAACCGAGGTCAACCTGCCGTTCATTACGGCCGATGCATCCGGGCCCAAGCATCTGACGATGAAATTGACCCGGGCCAAGTTTGAAGCCCTGGTAGAAGATTTGGTCGAACAAACCGTTGGGCCCTGTCGCGCCGCATTGAAAGACGCCGGCTTGTCGGCGGGCGAGATCGACGAGGTTATATTGGTCGGCGGCATGACCCGCATGCCCAAAGTAGCCGAGACGGTGAAAAATTTCTTCGGCAAAGAACCCCACAAGGGTGTTAATCCGGACGAAGTTGTGGCCATGGGGGCTGCCATTCAGGCAGGTGTTCTGCAGGGCGACGTGAAAGACGTCCTATTGTTGGACGTGACCCCGCTGTCGCTGGGGATCGAAACCCTCGGCGGCGTGTTCACGCGTCTCATTGATCGCAACACCACCATCCCCACCAAGAAAAGTCAGGTGTTCTCGACCGCCGAAGATAATCAGGGCGCAGTGACCATTCGCGTGTTCCAGGGCGAACGCGAAATGGCGGCGGATAACAAGCTGCTGGGTCAATTTGATCTCGTCGGTATTCCGTCCGCTCCGCGCGGTATTCCCCAGATCGAAGTCACCTTCGACATCGACGCCAACGGCATTGTTAACGTGTCCGCTAAGGATAAGGGGACCGGCAAGGAACAGCAGATCCGAATTCAGGCGTCTGGCGGCTTGTCCGACTCGGACATCGATCGCATGGTCAAGGACGCGGAAGAACACGCCGGCGAAGATAAGACGCGGCGCGAGCTGGTCGAAACTCAAAACCAGGCCGACGCGCTCGTTCACGCCAGCGAGAAAACTTTAAAAGAGCATGGTGACAAAGTTGACGAGGACGCCCGTCAAGCGGTTGAAGACGCGATCGAAGCCGTGAAGGCGGTCAAGGAAAGCGATGACATCGAGGACATCCAATCCAAGATAGAAGCTTTGAACCAAGCGTCTACGCCCTTGGGTGAAGCCGTTTATAAAGCGCAAACGGAAGAAGCCGAGGCCGAAGACGGTCCTGACATGAGTGACACCAGCGAGAATGATGGTGCGCCCGGCAATGCGGGTGACGACAATGTCGTCGATGCTGATTTTGAAGAAGTCGACGACAATAAAGACGAAAAGTCCGCGTAGCAGTTTGGAAGTTTCCAGACCCGGAATCGGCCGGACTGGAAGACAGGCGCGCCCCCTCACCCGCCCATGGAGGGGGGGCGCGCCGTCGTGTAATCAGGTCCGGAAACCGGCACATCGGGGGAATGCAAAGGCATGGCAAAAGCCGACTATTATGACCTCCTCTCGGT
>JAPYRI010000009.1 GCA_029941135.1 Alphaproteobacteria bacterium
TTGCAGCTTATGGGCTGCCAAGTCCTGATCCGGATCGTCTGTGAGCGCACCCATACTGCGCAGTTTGCGGTAGGCGTCGAGGGCACCGTCATTAGTGAGGAGCTGATTCATGAAAATAAAAGGGTACTGCCCGCTAACTGATACGTGAACTGACAAATCGTCCCGATGTTATGCCTAAAATGCATTAGGGAATGCTTGTTCTTGCTTCAATCCGGCAATTCTCGGAGCTTTGCTTACAGTCTGCGCTCCACCAGCATTTGTTTGATTTCCGCGATTTTCTTGCCAGGTTCCAAACCTTTGGGGCAGGTTTTAGTGCAGTTCATAATCGTGTGGCACCGATATAGTTTGAACGGATCTTCCAAGTCATCCAACCGCTCACCGGTACTTTCATCCCGGCTGTCGACGATCCAGCGATAGGCTTGAAGCAAGGCGGCCGGACCCAGATAGCGATCCGGATTCCACCAGTAACTGGGGCAAGCGGTCGAGCAGCACGCGCACAAGACACACTCCCAGACCCCGTCCATTTTGTCCCGCTCTTCTTGGCTTTGCGGTCGTTCCATGCCGGTGGGCGCCGGTGTATCTGACTGCATCCAGGGCTTCACCGAAGCATACTGCGCAAAAAACTGGGTGAGATCGGGCACTAAGTCCTTGATGACCGGCATGTGCGGCAAAGGCGAAATTTTGATCGTCTTGCCTCTGATATCTTGAATGGATTTGGTGCACGCGAGTGTGTTGGTGCCATCGATGTTCATCGCGCAACTGCCACAAACCCCTTCCCGGCACGAGCGCCGAAAGGTGAGCGTCGGGTCCATCTCGTTTTTAATTTTGATCAGAGCGTCCAGAACCATGGGTCCGCAGGTGTCCAAATCAACTTCAAACTTGTCCATATGCGGGTTGGCTTCATCGTCCGGATTCCAGCGATAGACCTCAACCGTAGTCACGTTTTTGGCGCCAGCGGGCGCCTTCACAGTTTTGCCTTTTCCAACTTTCGAATTTGCGGGCAGGGTAAATTCGACCATAACTATTGTGTTCCCTGATTTTGGGTTTCGGCAGTGGCGCGTTCAGTAGACTCGCGCTTTGGGTTCTATGTATTCGGCTTCATCGGTCAATGTGTAGGTATGAACCGGGCGAAAATCGAGGTTCACTTTGCCGCCTGCGTCAATCCGCGCGAGCGTGTGTTTCATCCAATTTTCGTCGTCCCGGTCAGGAAAATCTTCGCGCGCATGGCCGCCCCGGCTTTCTTTGCGGTTCTCGGCCCCCGCCATGGATACCACGGCCTGGGCCATTAGATTGTCGAGCTCTAAGGTTTCAACCAAATCCGAATTCCAGATCATTGACCGGTCACTGACCTTCACGTCGCTGAGGCCATCCCACACCTCGCCAATCAATTTGACGCCTTCTTCCAGCGTTTCGCCAGTGCGGAACACGGCGCAATGGTTTTGCATGATACGCTGCATTTGCAAGCGGATATCGGCAGTCAATTGACTGCCATCAGCGTGACGGCGCGCATCAAACCGCGCGACCGCCTCGTCGCCCGCATCCGCGGCCAAGGAACTATGGGCTTGACCCGGGGTTACCAATTCAGCCGCCCGAATGGCTGCCGCGCGGCCAAACACAATAATATCCAACAACGAATTACAGCCAAGCCGGTTGGCGCCATGCACCGAGACGCTGGCCGCTTCGCCGATCGCCATCATACCGGGCACGACTGCGTCCGGATTCCCATCTTTGGGGCACACCACCTCGCCGCGATAATTTGTCGGAATACCACCCATATTGTAGTGAACCGTCGGCAGGACCGGAATGGGCTCCTTGGTCACATCGACGCCGGCAAATATCTGGGCACTTTCAGAGATACCCGGCAGCATTTTTGCCAACATGTCCGGATCCAGATGATCCAAATGAAGATAAATATGATCCTTGTCGGGCCCAACTCCTCGTCCCTCACGAATTTCGATGGTCATGGCCCGGCTGACCACATCTCGGCTGGCCAGATCTTTAGCCGTGGGCGCATAGCGCTCCATAAAGCGTTCGCCCTCGGAATTGCGCAAAATACCGCCTTCTCCGCGCGCACCCTCCGTAATTAAGGGGCCCGCACCATAAATACCAGTCGGGTGAAACTGAATAAACTCCATGTCCTGCAAGGGCAGACCTGCACGCAATGCCATGCCACCGCCGTCGCCGGTGCAGGTATGCGCCGATGTGCACGATAAAAACGACCGGCCATAACCGCCGGTCCCCAACACGACCAGATGGGCTTGGAAGCGATGCAAGGTGCCGTCGTCCAAATTCCACGCAATAACGCCCCGGCATGCCCCGTCTTCCATGATCAAGTCGATCACAAAATATTCGATGAAAAACTCGGCACCATGTTTGAGTGATTGCTGATACAGCGTATGCAGGATGGCATGTCCGGTTCGATCCGCCGCCGCGCAGGCGCGCTGGGCCGGGGCCTCGCCAAAGTTTTTCATGTGTCCGCCAAAGGGGCGCTGATAAATTTTGCCATCTTCAGTGCGTGAAAACGGCACGCCAAAGTGTTCGAGCTCAATCACCGCGGCCGGCGCCTCACGGCACATATATTCGATTGCGTCTTGATCCCCCAGCCAATCAGAGCCCTTGACCGTGTCGTACATATGCCAGCGCCAATTGTCGTCTGACAAATTCCCCAGACTGGCGGCAATACCGCCTTGCGCTGCAACCGTATGACTGCGGGTCGGAAATACCTTGGTCACACAAGCCGTGGTCAATCCTTTGGCCGCCATACCCAGTGTCGCCCGCAAACCCGCGCCGCCGGCGCCCACTACCAGGACGTCATACTGGTGGTCGATTATTTCGTACGCATTGCTCATGCTCGTTTCATCCTCCGACCGCAAGCTTCAGCACCGCGAGAATGCTGGCGAGGCCTAGTACAAAGCAGAAAAATGTGACGCCGATCAAGGCTCCGGTCTTGGCCCACGGACTATGCACGTAATCCTCGATCACCACTTGAACCCCAAGCTTAAGGTGAAAGAAAGTGGTTCCCAGCATCAAAATCATACACACGGAAGTGATCGGCGACGACAGCCAGTCAACGACTTGGTTGTGATCCGCGCCAGCTAAACAGGTAATGGAAGCAACGAACCAAACGGAGAGCGGGATCAAAGCGATCGCCGTCAGCCGCTGCAACCAAAAATGATTTGTGCCTTCCTTGGCCGAGCCGAGGCCGCGTACCTGCCCAAGAGGTGTTCGCAAACCCATTACAGCACCCCCATCGACATATAGCCGTAAACCCAGATGCCCAAAGTCAACACCACACTGCCGATGGCAACCGCCCAGCCCGTGGCTTCGACCGTATCCATCTCAAACCCCTTGCCTATATCCCAAAACAGATGGCGAACGCCGTTCAAGGTGTGAAACATCAAAGCCCAAGTGAACCCGAACAGCAGCAGGCGCCCGATAAATGTACCGCTAAAGATTTGCACGGCATCAAATGCCTCGGGCCCGGTGGCAGCGGCGATCAACCACCAAGTGAGCCATATTGTGCCCAGACCCAGGCCAAGCCCGGTTATCCGGTGAATGATCGACCACATCATGGTGAAGTGGAAAGTATAGACCTGGAGGTGAGGGGAGAGAGGACGGTTCGCCTGCGACATAATGCGCACCCTTTGGGCAGAAATCTTAAGACTTTTAGGCGCCCGGTTCAGCGCTGGGGCCGATCCTAGCCAGGACGGCTCTTAAGTCAATGGCAGGCTTGATTTTTTGGTCGAATTCCTAGCCCCTCAAGCCTTATTGGGCCCGCCGGGGCATGAGCACCCAATAGTCCAGATCAAGGACCACTTGATCATGATACTTACCGTCTTCCAGTTTGCCGGGAAATTCGCCGCACGGCTGATCCTTGACGGCCGTGGTTTGCACGCGCAGCGCACCCACGTCGTCATGGCCGTCAATTTTGGCACACGCCAGGATTTTGCTCCAGGCAAAGACGGTATCACCGGCAAATGTGGGCGCCACGTGCCGGCCGCCATTGATGGCAGCGACGAACGCCGCGTTGCTGAGGCCGTTGAAGCTGAGGCAGCGCGCCAAACTGATGATGTGGCCGCCGTACATGAGGCGGCGGCCAAACCGGCCTTTACTCTCGGTGAACTGATTGAAATGAACTTTGGCGGTGTTTTGATAAAGGCGGGTTGCCGTCATGTGGTCGGATTCCTCGACCGTCATGCCGTCCACATGATCGATGCATTCGCCCACTTCATAATCGTCCCACAAATAGCGGGAGCCACCGAGCACCGGGTCATAGTCGGAAAAATCGAGCCCCTCGGGAACGGTGAGCGTTTCCGGCGACACTTCCGTCGCAAGCTCCGGCACACTGGCATCCGGCGCGGGCGCACTTTCATCGCGTTTTCGTACCATCACCCAGCGCACATACTCGATCACCTTCTCGCCGATCTGGTTGGTGCCGGTCGAGCGCACGTACACAACGCCGGTCTTGCCATTGGAGTTTTCCTTAAGGCCAATCACTTCGGACGTGGTGGACACGGTGTCGCCGGGATAGAGTCGGGTCAGAAAACGGCACTCGGCATAACCAAGATTAGCAACTGCGTTCAAGGATATGTCCGCTACGGTTTTGCCAAAGACAATGTGAAAGGCGAGCAAATCATCGACCGGGGCGCCCGGCAACCCAAGGGTGCTGGCAAAATCATCCGACGAATTGACGACAAACCGTGCTCCATAGAGGGCCGTATAGAGCGATACATCGCCCTCGGTCACGGTGCGGGGAGTAGCATGCACCAGGGATTGCCCGAGGGAAAAATCTTCAAAGAAATTTCCGGTTTCGGTCTTGGTGGACACAATTACTTTGTCAGACATGGCGCACCTCGGGCGTCAAAAAAGGATTAGACAGGATCGGCGACCGCGAGGCGCGCGATGGCATCCGCCAGCCCAACGATACGCTTAGCGTTTTCGACGTGCAGGTTTTCAACCAACTTACCATCGACCACAACCACTGCTTTGCCCTCGTCAGCGGCTTCTGCGAACGCTTCGATGATCCGCCGGGACAATTCAACTTCCTTGTCCGACGGGCCAAACACTTCATTCGCCGGACCCACTTGGCTCGGATGAATAAGGGTTTTGCCGTCAAAGCCAAGCTCCAGCCCCTGCCTGCAGGCGCTACGGAAGCCGTCTTCGTTCTTGAGATCGAGGTAAACGCCATCGACGATCGCGAGACCTTCGGCGCGCGCGGCCAGCAAACAAATCGCCAGGCTGGGTACCATGGGCATCCGGTCCAGCGTGTGCAGCGCGTGCAAATCTTTGGTGAGGTCGGACGTGCCCATAACAAAGCACTTGAGGCGCGGATTTGACCCGGCGATTTCCTCGGCTTGCAAAATGCCGCGCGGGGTTTCCATCATGCACCAAAGGTTGGTGCCGTCCGGTGCCCCGGCAGCGGTCATCTTCGCCGCTGCATCCTGTACCATCTGCGCGCTTTCCACCTTGGGAATTAAAATCGCTTCTGCGCCAGCTACCGCCGCCGCCTTCAGGTCGTCGTCGCCCCAGGGGGTGTCGGCGCCATTTACGCGAATGATGATCTCGCGATCCCCATAGCCGCCGTCGTGCACGGCCGCGCAAACTTGGGCGCGGGCTTCGGCTTTGGCATCCGGCGCGACCGCGTCTTCCAGGTCCAATATGAGCGCATCGGCCGGCAGGCCTTTGGCTTTTTCGAGCGCCCGGGCGTTGGAGCCGGGCATATACAACACGCTCCGCCGTGGGCGGGCGGCTGAGCCATCGGAGGTCATGGTCAAGTCCCCTATTTGTCCTACGTTTATGGGTCCATATGCGGGAGGATTTCAATCGGCGCGCACTATAGAGTGGGGGAACCTCTATTCCAATAGTGTGTGGTCCTAAAGTCTACGGCTATGAATATTCTCTCGCTCCATTCCCAGGTCATCGCCGGGCACGTTGGCAACAATGCTGCTGTTCTCCCCTTGCAGATACTGGGGTTCGAAGTTTGGGCAATACCCACTGTCGTTTACTCCAACCATCCCGGTCACGGGGCGTTTACCGGTAGAATGACGCCTGCGGATGAAATCACCGCTCTCGTGGACGGCTTGGATGACAGAGGCCTGCTCGGCCACTGCGACGGGGTATTGGTGGGGTATTTGGGGGACCCGGCGCAAGCGCGCGCCGCTGCGGATACGATCGAACGGGTCCGCCAACAAAGCCCGGCGGCAACCGTATGCTGCGACCCCATATTGGGCGACCGGGACACCGGGCTTTATGTGCACGAAGAGGTACCGGAGGCAATTTCTACGTACTTAATACCGTTGGCGAATTTGGCAACCCCCAATCATTTCGAATTGGAATTTTTGACCCGCACAACAATCAAAACCCTGGACGATGCGCTGGACGCCGCTCAACAACTGCGGATGAACGGTCCTGATTTCGTCGTCTGTACGTCGCTAGAGCGGGCGCAAGCGCAGGCAAACCACATGGAAACATTGCTAGTGGGACCATCGGGCAATTGGCTCGGGCGTCACGACAAGATCGTCGATGCACCGCATGGGACCGGCGACCTGTTTGCCGCCCTGCTGCTTGGCCAGCGACTGCAGGGCAAAACACTCGAAATGGCTCTTAAGGCCGCACTCAGTTCAGTTTGGTCGGTCGTACAGGCCAGTGAGGGGGCAAGTGAAGGGGCAAGGGATCAGGAGTTGGCGCTCGTCGCCGCGCGCGCGCAAATCACGGCGCCTGAATTATCTGTGGAAATCGAAAAACTGGAGTAAAGCCTTACCCGGCGAATTCTTACCCGGTCAGCACATCTTCAAAAACGCTGGGCAAGCCATTGTCGTCACCCACTTTGCATGCCGCTGAGAAAACCGTGATAACACCAATGGCGACCCCAAAGGCGTCGCGCAGCAGGGTTTGGGGGGCGGGAAAACGGGAAATTATTCCGCCTTTACCCTTAATCGGCAAGTTAACCAGGAGCGGGTCAAAGGCAACCTCGCCGCTCTCGATGGCTTTGTTGAAGCCTGCCCAGTGGCGTTCGTGATACGCGTCAGCCACCAGAAATTCCATCTATTTCCCAGCGACTTCGTCCGTGCCATAGCCGAAAATTTCTTCGGCATCGTTACTCCAATGGACGATGATGCCTTTGGTATCCACCAGAAGTATTGCGCCTGTAATCATAAATAAAGCTCCTTAAGGTTCGACAAACCGCGACGTCGAACAGGACTGCGCTCACGCCGCTTTTTTGAGGAAGCGGGTTCCCAGTATTTCGGCGATCTGGACCGCGTTCAGGGCAGCCCCCTTGCGCAAATTGTCGGACACGACCCAGATACTCAACCCATTATCGACAGTTGGGTCTTTGCGAATGCGGCTGATGTAAGTCGCGTACTCGCCTACGCATTCAATCGGGCTCACGTAACCGCCGTCTTCCTGTTTGTCGACAACCATACAGCCAGGCGCCGCGCGCAAAATCTTCCGCGCCTTGCCCGGGGTCATGGCATTTTCGAACTCAATATTTACCGCTTCCGAGTGACCGACAAACACCGGCACCCGCACACACGTGGCGGTGAGCGCAATATCCGGGTCCAGAATTTTGTGCGTTTCCTGGACCATCTTGGTCTCTTCCTTGGTCGACCCGTCCTTCATGAACTCGTCGATATGGGGAATGACGTTGAACGCGATCTGCTTGGTGAACTGATTCGGCTGGACTTCATCGTTCACGAATATGGCCCGGGTTTGCGAGAAAAGCTCGTCCATGGCTTCATTGCCGGCACCCGATACAGA
Source organism: Alphaproteobacteria bacterium (assembly GCA_029941135.1). Lineage (GTDB taxonomy): Bacteria > Pseudomonadota > Alphaproteobacteria > JAPYRI01 > JAPYRI01 > JAPYRI01. Next base: position 7,759 of record JAPYRI010000009.1, read on the forward strand.
TTGATAGGTCGACACCACCACGCGCTTGATGATCGCGACGTCATGTAATGGCTTTAGCGCGACCAGCAACTGCGCGGTCGAGCAATTGGGATTGGCGATGATGTTGCGCTTGCTGTATCCGGCGACGGCGTCACCATTAACTTCCGGCACGATCAGCGGCACCTTGGGGTCCATGCGAAAGTAGGAACTGTTGTCAATCACCACGCAGCCCGCGTCGGCGGCCTTGGGGGCATACTCTTTGGACACGCTCGAGCCCGCCGCAAACAAGGCAATGTCAGTCCCGGTAAAGTCATAGTATTCGAGCGACTTGGCCTGAAGCGTGCGGTCACCGAAGCTCACATCTTTGCCAATTGATCGGCTCGACGCGATCGCGACCACTTCGTCTGCCGGAAACTCACGCTCCGCCAGGATGTTTAATATTTCATGGCCGACCACGCCGGTCGCGCCGACCACTGCAACTTTGTAACCCATAGTCCCGTTCCAAATTTTTACCGCCACTACCAATTAAGCGGCCAATTTGTCCAATTCGCTAATTATAGCTTCGCCCATCACAATCGTGGAAACGCGGGTTTTGCCTGTCTGCATAATGTCGGCGGTGCGCAATCCGCCTTCAAGAACGTTTTTGATCGCGTTTTCAATCAGGTCCGCATCATCACTCAGGTCGAACGAATAGCGCAAGGCCATGGCGAAACTGAGCAGGCTGGCGATCGGATTAGCCACGCCTTCGCCCGCGATATCAGGTGCACTGCCATGGACCGGCTCATAGAGCGCTTTGCGGCGCCCGGTCGCGTCGGCCGCACCCAAGGATGCGGACGGCAGCATGCCGAGGGATCCGGTCAACATGGCAGCCTCGTCCGACAGCATATCGCCAAACAAATTGTCGGTCACGATGACGTCAAACTGCTTTGGCGCGCGCACCAATTGCATCGCGCAATTGTCCGCATACATGTGGGATAGCTCAATGTTTGGAAATTCCGCGTCGTGCACTTTTTGTACTTCTTCGCGCCACAAGATGCCCGATTCCATAACGTTGGCTTTCTCGGCGCTGCACACTTTTCCAGACCTCTTACCGGCAAGCTCGAATGCAACTTTTGCGACACGCTCGATTTCGGGGCTGGTATAAACCTGGGTGTTGACCCCGCGCCGGGTGCCATCTGGCAGGTTTTCAATGCCGCGCGGCTCGCCAAAATAAACCCCGCCGGTGAGCTCGCGCACGATCAAAATATCAAGACCCCGCACCACCTCGGGCTTAAGACTTGACGCATCTACTAAGGCGTCAAAACAAATCGCCGGGCGCAAGTTGGCAAACAGGTCCAGGTCCTTCCGCAACCGCAACAGACCGCGCTCCGGCTTTAAGGAAAAGTCGAGATTGTCCCATTGGGGCCCTCCGACCGCACCCAGCAATACGGCGTCCGCGTTCATGGCGTCGTCGACCACTTCGTCGGTAACGGCCACTCCGTGCGCTTCGTATGCGCAACCGCCGACCAGGCCTTCCTTGATGTCAAAGCCAACCGAACGCCGATCGCCGAACCAGTCGATCACGCAGCGAACTTGTCCCATAACCTCGGGCCCGATGCCGTCACCGGGAAGCATTAGCAAAGATTTGTTGGAACCCATGTTACTCGCTCTTGATTATTGTTGCCCGACGCCGCGCGTCAGCCTGCCGGTCTGCGACTAAGCCAAGGCAGTGATGCCTGTTGCTCAGCTTCAAACTTATCGATTGCCTTCGTTTTCTGGAGGGTTAAACCGATATCATCGAGACCGTTCAGCAGGCAATGCTTGCGGAAAGGATCCACGTCGAAGGTGACCACGCCGCCATCCGGACGGCTGATCTCTTGCGTTTCAAGGTCCACCGCCAATACCGCATTTTCGCCTTTTTGCGCATCCGCGGTCAGTGCATCCACTTCGCTTTGCGGGAGTACGATGGGAAGAATACCGTTCTTGAAGCAGTTATTAAAAAAGATGTCGGCGAAACTGGGGGCGATCACACATCGGATACCGAAATCAAGGAGAGCCCAGGGGGCGTGCTCGCGGCTTGATCCGCAGCCGAAATTCTCACCCGCGACCAGAATTTTCGCATCCCGCCCCGGCGCCTGGTTGAGCACAAAGTCGGTTATTTCCGAGCCGTCGTCGGCGTAGCGCATTTCGTCAAACAAGTGCACGCCGAGGCCCGTACGCTTCACGGTTTTCAAATATTGCTTGGGGATAATGGCATCGGTATCGATGTTGATCATCGGCATTGACGCGGCAACACCTGATAGAGATACAAATTTTTCCATGGCTTCAACCCTCGCCTATTCCAAGTCGCGCACGTCGGCCAAATGGCCGGTGATCGCCGCCGCGACCGCCATGCCGGGGCTGACCAAATGAGTGCGTCCGCCGCGCCCTTGCCGGCCCTCAAAATTGCGATTGCTGGTGGCCGCGCAGCGTTCCCCCGGCTCTAACCGGTCGGCGTTCATGGCGAGGCACATGGAACATCCCGGCTCGCGCCACTCGAAGCCGGCGTCCAAGAATATCTGATCCAGCCCCTCTTCCTCGGCCTGTAGTTTAACCAGTCCTGATCCGGGCACCACCATGGCATCAACACTCGCGGCGACCTTGCGGCCTTTGGCAACTTCGGCCGCCGCCCGGAGATCTTCGATGCGGCCATTGGTGCACGAGCCGATAAACACCCGATCAACTGGAATGTCGACCAGCGGTGTACCGGCGGTAAGGCCCATATACTTGAGCGCCCGCGTAATCGCATCGCGCCGGGCATCGTCAAGCGCGTCCGCCGGGTCGGGCACGACGCCGGTGATCGGCAGCACATCTTCGGGGCTCGTCCCCCACGTCACCCGCGGCTCAATGGAAGCAGCGTCAATGCTAATTTCGGCGTCGTAGACGGCGCCTTCATCAGTCCCAAGCGTCCGCCAATATTGCACTGCCATTTCCCAGGCGGCGCCCTTAGGCGCCATTGGCCGCCCCATCACATAGTTGAAAGTCACATCGTCAGGCGCAATGAGGCCCGCGCGGGCGCCGGCTTCAATCGCCATGTTGCAGACCGTCATGCGGCCTTCCATGGATAAATCACGGATCGCCGACCCGGCAAATTCAAGAACAAACCCCGTGCCTCCCGCTGTGCCCAACTCACCAATGATGGTGAGCACGATATCTTTGGCGGTGACGCCTGGCCCAAGGTCACCCTCAACCGACACCCGCATGTTTTTGGACCGCTTCTGGATCAGGGTCTGCGTCGCGAGCACATGTTCTACTTCGGACGTGCCGATGCCGAACGCCAGCGCGCCGAAAGCACCATGGGTTGCCGTGTGGCTATCACCACAAACCATGGTGACGCCGGGCAATGAGAAACCCTGCTCAGGCCCGATAATATGAACGATCCCCTGGCGGGGGTCGTCCATGCCGTAGTGCTCGATGCCGAACTCGGCGCAGTTTTGCGCGAGGGTTTCCACCTGCAAAGCTGATTCGGGGTCGGCGATGCCCGCCGACCGATCGGTCGTCGGCACATTGTGATCGGCAACCGCAAGAGTTGCATCGGGCCGCCGCACTTTACGGCCGCTCGTGCGCAAACCTTCGAATGCTTGCGGGCTGGTCACTTCATGAACCAAATGCCGATCTATGTAGATGAGCGTGGTGCCATCTTCTTGCTGATCGACCAGGTGATTGTCCCAAATTTTGTCGTACACAGTGCGCGGCGACGCCATCGTGCGAACTCCCAGTTGTCATATGCGTCAGCTCAAGGCCAGCGCCAGATTTCTTTAGAGGGTCGCAGATCAACTACCGGAGTGGCCTGGAACTTTCCGGGCCCGGCGGCTAACCCGAACCCTGGCCCCAGTGGGGCCCACAGTTTCGAAAGCCGAAGAATTAACTGGCAGTGGTCGTGCCGCCGGTTTTTGCTTTGGCTTTGGGTCGGTGATCCTGCTTCTCGGCGATGCGCGCTTTACGGCCGCGTAGCGAACGAAGGTAATAAAGTTTGGCCCGCCGTACCCGCCCCCGACGAATTAGAACGATGCTTTCAAGCCGAGGTGAATACAGTGGGAACACCCGCTCCACACCTTCACCGTGAGATATTTTGCGTACGGTGAAATTCGAATTGACGCCTTTATTCGAGCGCGCGATGCACACGCCTTCAAACGCCTGCACCCGCTCGCGGGCGCCTTCGACAACCCTCACATTAACCCGCAAGGTGTCGCCCGCGGCAAAGACGGGAATATCCTTATTCTCAGTCAGTTTCCCGATCTGCTCTTGATCGATCTGTTCGATAATGTTCATGGCTTCACCTCGTCATCTTTTCTTCACCGGGCGTTCGGCCTCATAGCAGGTCGAATTAGTCCGCGCTACCCTTGTTCTTGCCGCTGGCGTAGTCCGACCACAAATCGGGACGCCGCTGTTCCGTTATCCGTTCAGCCTGTTGCCGACGCCATGCCTTAATGCGGTCATGGTGACCTGACAAAAGCACTTCCGGCACTTCACGGTCCCGCCATTCACGGGGACGCGTGTACTGGGGATACTCCAGCAGGCCTTCTTCAAAACTCTCTTCATCTAAAGTTGCCGGGTCTCCTACCACTCCGAGCAGCAGTCTGACAACCGAATCGATAATCACCGTTGCCGCCGGCTCACCGCCTGACAGCACGTAATCACCAATACTTACCTCTTCAACCCCGGACGATTCCAGGGCCCGTTCGTCAACCCCTTCATAGCGCCCGCAAACAAACGTAACGCACTGCGCTTTCGCCAGTTCCCGTACTCGCGCCTGGGTAAGCAATCGCCCTCGCGGAGACAAATACAAACACGGCATGTCCCCAACTTGGGTCCCGTCGGGCAGTGACCTTCTGACCGTCGCCTCGATAGCATCGGTCAAAACATCGGGCCGCATCACCAATCCGGCGCCACCGCCAAAAGGGGCGTCATCGACGGAGCGGTGTTTATCGCGCGCAAAATCGCGAATGTCCACCGTTTCCAGCCCCCAAATGCCATTTTTAAGGGCTTTACCAGATAATGACTGGCCCAATGATCCCGGAAACATGTCAGGGAACAAAGTGAGCACCCGGGCTGTCCACAGGGGAAATGAAGGCGCGGCCATCAGTCCAGATCCTCCTTGAGGCTTTCGGGCACGTCTATCCGAAGGATGGCGGCGGCCTTGTCAATATGCGGAACCACGTCCCGATTGAACGGCAGCAGGACGGAATTCCCGCCACTGACCGGTTTTAATTCCAGCACGTCGCCCGCACCGTAGTTATTGACAGCAATCACTTCACCCAAGGGTGCACCGTCCAGATCAACCGCCCGCATGCCCACCAAATCGGCCCGGTAAAACTCGTCTTCATCCGTTGGATCGGGCAGGTCGGCGCGGCTGATGAAGAGCAGCGTGCCTTTCAACGCCTCTGCCGCTTCCCGGCTGTCGATGCCAACAATGCGCGCTATCACACCGGATTTGCGCCGCCGCTCAATTTTCAACTGATAACGCTGCGCGCCGTCTTCAGAGTTCAATGCCCCATAAGCGGCTATATCCTCGGGCACGTCGGTATAAGTCTCAACGTTGACCGCGCCGCGTACGCCGTTAGCGCCGCCGATTCGTCCAAGACAAACCTGCCTTGGCGACTCAGAGCGCGGGGGCGTGTTGGATGGGGTCATGGCCGCGCATAACCTGTCGGCCCGGGGACACCTCACTCCCCGCTTTTTTCCTCAGGGGCCGCCTCTTCAGCGGGCGCATCTTCTGCCGGGGTCTCTTCGGCGGGCGCTTCCTCCGCCGGAGCAGCAGCGGCTTCCTCGGCGGCAGCGGCGGCAGCTTCTTCTGCTTCCTTCGCGGCGGCTAAGCGTTCTTGCGCTTTTGCCTTGGGTTTCGCCTTGTTCGGATTATTCTTCTTCTTGGGAATCGGAATAATCTCGGCTTGCCCGAGGAAAGTGGCCACCCGATCACTTGGTTTCGCGCCCTGATCAAGCCAATGCTTAATCCGGTCCACTTTCAGCCTTACCCGCTCTTCGTCATCTTTGGCGAGCAATGGATTGTAGGTGCCCAGGCGTTCGATAAAGCGGCCGTCACGGGGTCGCCGCGAATCAGCGACGACGATGCGATAGAAGGGGCGTTTTTTCGCGCCACCCCGGGCTAAGCGTATTTTAAGAGCCATTCTGTTGTGTTTCCTTGCCTGATTAATTCAGTGGTTTACGTGGTGTTGGTCAAAAAGTCTTGAAAAAATTTATCGGCACATGCGGGCTAATGGGGTGGCATCAAGCCAGGCATGCCCGGCATGCCGTTGCGCATCAGGCCTTTTGTGCCCATTTTGCTCATCTTTTTCATCATTTGTGCCATTTGTTTGTGCTGTTTGAGCAATCGGTTGACGTCCTGAACCGTGGTGCCCGAGCCGGCGGCGATCCGTCGCTTTCGTGACGCCGCCACTAATTTTGGATGCGTGCGTTCTTTAAGGGTCATTGAGCTGATGATCGCTTGCTGCCGAGTAATCATATTTTCATCGATGTTGGCGGCATTAACCTTACTTTTCATTTTGCCCATTCCGGGCAACATGGCCAAGATCCCCTCCATGCCGCCCAATTTGCGCAATTGACCTAACTGGAGGGACATATCCGCCAAATCGAAAGTGCCCTTCTTCATCTTGGCGGCGAGTTTTTCCGCCTCTTCGATTTCGATGGATTCGGCGGCTTTTTCAACCAGGCTCACCACGTCTCCCATGCCCAAAATACGCGACGCAATCCGGTCCGGATGGAACACCTCCATCTCGTCCAGTTTTTCGCCCACACCCATGAGCTTGATCGGGCACCCCGTGACCGCGCGCATGCTGAGCGCCGCGCCACCACGGCCGTCGCCATCAACGCGGGTGAGCACAATCCCGGTTAAATTCATCCGCTTGTTGAACTCGGTCGCCACATTGACCGCGTCCTGGCCGGTCAACGCATCGGCGACCAGCAGGGTTTCCTGGGGCACTGATATTCTGCGCACTGCTTCCAGCTCGGCCATCAAAGCTTCATCCACATGAAGCCTTCCCGCCGTGTCCAGCATCACCACGTCGTAGCCGCCGAGCTTGCCGGCGCTGATGGCGCGCTCGGCGATATCGACCGGCATCTGCCCCGGTATAATCGGCAGGGTCGCCACTTCGGCCTGCTCGCCCAGCACGCGCAATTGTTCTTGCGCCGCCGGGCGTTGAACGTCCAGGGACGCCATCAATACTTTTTTCTTTTGGTGTTTGCCTAAGCGCATGGCAATTTTAGCGGTGCTTGTGGTCTTACCCGATCCCTGCAGACCGACCAGCATGAAGACAACTGGCGGAACTGCATTCAGGTTGAGCTCGACATCCTCGGACCCCAGCATTTCGACCAGATGCTCGTGGACGATCTTAATGACCATCTGACCGGGAGCGACGCTCTTTAAGACTTCCTGGCCAAGGGCGCGGTCCTTGATCGCGGTGACAAAGTCCTTCACCACCGGCAGAGCGACGTCGGCCTCAAGCAACGCCACGCGCACATCGCGGAGCGCATCATTGATGTCGCTCTCTGAAAGCGTGCCCTGTTTTGTGAGGCGGTCGAAAACGTCACCGAGACGACCGGTCAGGCTGTCAAACATTGTACCCTCGGAAGGTCGGGTGTCACATTTAGGAAGAGGGGTCTTGGGCCACCTAAGGCCCTGCCGTAGCTTGGTGGCCGCCACCCTCGCGCCGGCGCGGAAAGTAGGCCCGTTGGCTACCTGAGTCAATAACGGGACCGTATCTTCAGGGACCGTAAATGCAGAGATTGACTCATTTGCCCACAATCTCCGTCTTGCATCGGTGACCCGCCATGAGTAGCCTCTCGGCCCAGTGCAGAACTTAGTCCCGGTGACCCCCCAGATATGAACGCGCCCGAGACCTCCGCGCAGGCGAGCGACATGGCCCCCAGCCGTCACCTATACCAGACCGTCGGCCTCTGGTTGGGGCCGGTCTTGTGTATGGCCGCTTTGCTCTCGCCACCGCCGACCGGACTGGAGCCGATCGCTTGGAAGACCGCTGCTGTGGCTATTTTGATGGCGGTCTGGTGGGCGACCGAGGCCATACCGGTCGCCATCACCGGCGTCTTGCCGCTCATTTTATTTCCGCTGCTCGGTATAACCGACATTCGCGGCGCCGCCAAAGATTTCGCCCACCCGATCATTTTTTTGTTCTTGGGCGGCTTTATTCTGGCGCTCTCCATGCAGCGCTGGAACCTCCACCGGCGCATCGCACTCAATATTATTTTGTTCGTCGGCACCAATCCGCAATCCATTGTTGTCGGTTTCATGATTGCGACCGCATTTCTCAGCATGTGGATCAGTAACACAGCGACCACCATGATGATGTTGCCGGTGGCCCTGTCGGTGATCGGTGTGTTGACCAACAATCCGGCCCTTGACCCGGAAAACGGCGATCCTAACGTGCGCCCGGTGCTGGATAAAAACAGCCGCAACTTCGCCGTCGCGCTGTTACTGGCAATTGCCTATTCGGCCAACGTCGGCGGCATGGGCACGTTGATCGGCACGGGGCCCAATGCGCTGGTCGCCGCATTTTTGAAAGAAAACAGTGGCATCGATTTGGGCTTCGCCCAATGGATGGCCATCGGCGTCCCGGTTATATTTCTCCTGTTGCCTGCGGTCTGGGTGGTGCTGACCCGTATTGCCTACCCGTTTACTGTGCCTGAAAACCCGAAAGGCGGAAACGTTATCAAAGATGCGCTCGCTGCCATGGGCGCGGTAACCACCCCGCAGAAGCGACTGTCCACTCTGTTTGTAATTGTTGCCGGCATGTGGATTTTACGCCCGTGGCTCGGCGTGCCGGGGCTCTCGGATACCGGGATCGCCATGCTCGGCGCCATGCTCTTATTTCTAATTCCGGCGGGCAGCGGCAAAAAGGGCGAAGTGTTGCTTAATTGGGAGCGCACCACACGCCTGCCCTGGGGTGTGCTGATCTTGATCGGCGGCGGCCTCAGTCTTGCAACCGCCGTGCGGACCACCGGCCTCGCCGAATGGGCAGGCACTGAGATCATGGCTCTCGACATCACTCATACGCTCATACTGATCGCCGCGGTGATCACCTTGATCATATTTTTGACCGAGCTCACCAGCAACACAGCTACCACGGCGGCCTTGCTGCCGGTGGTGGCAGTGATCGCCACTGCGGGCGGACTCGATCCGATCGCGCTGGCGGCGCCAGCGGCGCTCGCCGCCAGTTGCGCATTCATGTTGCCGGTGGCAACGCCGCCAAACGCCATTGTGTTCAGCACCGGCCTTGTGACCATTCCGCAGATGGTGCGAGCGGGCTTTATTATCAATTTGGCGGGGATTGTCCTGTTGTCGGGATTTGCCTATTGGCTTTTACCGATCATACTCCGCGCCACCGGCGGCGAGTGAGGCGCCAAACGCCCACCCCAAATCAGTGGACGGCGTGGGCTTCAACCCCATATAACCCGTGTATGACCGAGGACCGTAGCGGCCCGGCACAACCGTTCATTAAGATGCACGGGCTGGGCAACGATTTCATCATTCTTGACGCCCGCACTGAACCGGTGCGATTGGCGGTTGGGCAGGTGCGCGCGTTGTCCAACCGGCGGACCGGCGTCGGCTTCGACCAGATGATCACCCTCGAGCCGTCCGCCAATACCGACGTGTTCATGCGTATTCACAACGCCGACGGTGGCGAGGTGGAGGCCTGTGGCAATGCGGCCCGTTGCGTGGCGGCGCTGATCATGGCCGAAACCGGCACGAACCAAGCCACTATCGACAGTCCAGGCGGCAGGTTGAGCGCGACAGCCAGCGGCGACGGCCAGGTGACGGTTGATATGGGTACCCCGCAGCTCGACTGGCAGGACATCCCCCTGTCGTCTGAGCAGGACACCCTTCATTTGGACTTGTCGGCGGGCGGCTTGGTTGATGGCGTCGGGGTCAATATCGGCAATCCTCATGTGGTGTTTTTTGTGGACGACATGGCTGCGATTGATCTCGGCGCACTGGGACCCACTCTCGAGCACGACCCTTTGTTTCCCGAGCATGTCAATGTGAGCGCGGCTCAAATTGGCAACGACGGCCACATTCGTCTACGCGTGTGGGAACGCGGGGTTGGCTTGACGAAAGCCTGCGGCACCGCGGCCTGCGCAACACGGGTTGCCGCCGTTCGCAGAAATATTTCTTCCCGTACGGGCCCCGTCGAGTTGGATGGCGGTACTCTTATGGTCGCGTGGCGGGACGACGGTCATGTCACCATGACTGGACCGGCCGCGACTGCCTATCATGGCAGTTTTAATCTTACTAACTTGCCCGGCAAAGTGTGATGACGGAGCCGCAAATCATCACCTTCGGCTGCCGAATGAATGCGTTCGAGTCGGAAGTGATGCGCCGTAATGTCAAACAAGCGGGGCTCAACGAAGCGGTGATCATCAACACGTGCACGGTGACCGCCGAAGCCACCCGCCAGGCTCGGCAGTCGATCCGCCGCGCCCGCCGCGAGCGGCCACGGGCAAAGATAATCGTGACCGGCTGCGCGGCCCAACTAGACCCCGAAAGTTTTGCCAGCATGCCCGAGGTGGACCGGGTTCTCGGTAACGCGGAGAAGCTCGACGCCGCTAACTTCGGCGCCGACCTCGACGAGCGGGTGCTGGTAAACGACATCATGTCGGTGACCGAAAACGCCGGGCATTTGATCGATGGCTTCGACGGGCGCGCGCGTGCCTTTGTTCAAATCCAGAACGGCTGCGATCACCGTTGCACGTTTTGTATTATTCCGTTTGCGCGCGGTCCCAGCCGCAGCGTGGCGCGCGGTGCGATTGTCGCGCAAGTGCAGCAATTGGTCGAGAACGGATACAATGAAGTGGTACTGACCGGCGTCAATATCACCGACTATGGCCGCGATTTGCCGGGCGCGCCCAGCTTGAGCCACTTGATTGAAAGTTTGCTTGCACAAGTCCCCAACCTTAAACGGCTGCGCCTATCGTCGATTGATCCGGTTGATGTGGACGCTCGTCTTATAGACTTGCTTGGCAATCAGCCGCGCCTCATGCCCCATTTGCACCTGAGCCTTCAGGCCGGCGATGACATGGTATTGAAGCGCATGAAGCGTCGCCACACCCGCACTGATGCGATTAAAACATGCGAAAAGATACGGAATTTGCGTCCCGACACCGTCTTCGGCGCCGATTTGATTGCTGGTTTCCCGACTGAATCCGACGCCATGTTCGAAAACTCATTGCGCCTTGTGGACGACTGCGGGCTCACATACTTGCATGTGTTTCCCTATTCAGTCCGGCCAGGCACACCCGCTGCCAAAATGCCGCAAACGCCGGGCCCGATTGCAAAGGCGCGGGCCGCCAAATTGCGGGCGGCAGGCACGCGCGCCTTGCAGACCTACCTGGATCGCCAAACCGGCACGGAGACCGACGTGCTGATGGAAACCGACCATGGGGGGCGCACGCCTCAGTTTGCCGGTATCAAATTCGCTGAAGCGCAGACCGCCGGTGCCATCGTGCGTGCGCGTGTCCTGGGCCGCAAAGAAAATACTTTGCTTGGTGTCACGCTGTGACGACAGATGCCGGGCCAGAAAACGGGCAAGGGTTTTTTACGCGGCTAAAGTCCGGCTTATCACACAGCAAAACCGCGCTGTCAGACGGTATTGCCGGCATTTTCAACAAACGCAAACTCGACGACGACACTTTGGATGAGTTGGAAGACCTGCTGATCACATCGGACATCGGGGTTGAGGTCGCAGCAGCGGTCACCGGCCAATTGCGGCAAACCCGCTACAACAAGGAAATTACCGCCGACGAAGTGCGCGCGGCGCTGGCGGAAGAGGTTGCCAGTATCCTCGCGCCGGTGGCCTTGCCTCTCGCCATTGATCCCACCCGCAAACCCCATGTCATATTGGTGGTGGGCGTGAACGGTACCGGCAAAACCACGACCATCGGCAAACTCGCGCAGCAACTGCGGGATGATGGCAAATCCGTCATGCTGGCGGCGGGTGATACCTTCCGCGCGGCCGCCATCGAGCAATTGCAAATCTGGGGTGAGCGTACCAATTGCCCGGTCGTCGCGGGCAAAGTGGGGGCGGATGCGGCGGGTCTGGCGTTTGACGCGCTTGCGCGCGCGCGCGCCGACAACATCGACGTGTTACTCGTGGATACAGCCGGCCGCCTCCAGAACAAAGCCAACCTGATGGCCGAACTGGAAAAAGTGGTGCGGGTGATACGCAAGCTCGATGCCGACGCGCCCCATTCGACGTTACTCGTGCTCGATGCCACCACCGGGCAGAACGCGCTCAATCAAGTCGAGGTATTTCAGCAAGTGGCTGACGTGTCCGGCTTGATCATGACCAAACTAGACGGCACCGCGCGCGGCGGTATTTTGGTCGCCATTGCGCGCCGATTTGGCTTGCCCATCCACGCGATCGGGGTCGGCGAGGGGGTTAACGACATGCAGGCCTTCGATGCCACCGGTTTTGCCCACGCACTCGCCGATGTGGAAATAAACGGCAAGTCTTAGTCTAGGATCATGCCCGGTGGATTAGTAAAAGGCGCGAAATCTATTCGGTCTCCGGCCTCGCGAAAATGTTCCAAAGCCCAGGTAACCGTCGGAAACGCGAGGTCAGACCAGGGTATTTCATCCCAGGCGTAAAGACCCACTTCGAGGCTTTCGATCCCCGGCGCCACATTGTCCGACACCAGTTTCGCCCGGTACATGAGCTGCACCTGACTAATGCGCGGAATGGTGTAAATGCCGAGCAAGGCGTCAATCTCGATTTTTGCCATGGCTTCTTCGTCGGCCTCACGGGCGGCGCCATGTTCCGGGCTTTCGTTCTCTTCCAAAAAACCGGCCGGGATGGTCCAATAGCCCAAGCGCGGATCAATTGCGCGCTTGCACAAGAGTATTTTGTCGCCCCAAGTGCACACCGCGCCGACGACAATCTTGGGATTCTCGTAATGAATCCACCCGCAGTCGTCGCACACCTGGCGCTTTAAATTATCGCCGGTAGGGATTTTCCATGAAAAAGAATGATCGCCGGTGTCACTCATAGCTCAAGTTTGGCATGGCAAAGCAAGAGGGTCCAGCCTGGAGCTGGCTTGTCATACGTAATGTCGAAAATCGAACCGGGTGAGGTGTAGGCTTGATCGCGGTTGCCTGCCAAGGGGGCTTCGCGCAAATTTGCATTCCCTTGGATGCCATCGGTCTCGACCTGACCGCTTGCATTTATGACAATGTGAGGGGGTTCCAGTTCTGACTTTTCCGCACGCACGCCGCGTGGCGCCGAACCGCCATCCGCTGCACCACTGTCTTTTGTCCGTTTCTCCGAATTTCTCTGGACTGTCTGCACTTGCGACGATAGTGCGGCAAACAAAGCATTCGTCGGGGTCACCTGCATGGGCTATCAATCCGTCTTAAGTATTTGTGGGGACGGCGGATTCTCCGAGTCGCCAGCTAATGTCGCAGATCGCGGTTATTTATTCATTAACGACCGGTTAAGTTTTTTTAACGCGAGGTTAACGACCTTAACTGCTCGGCGATGACAGATCTACGGGGGTCATTGGCCGCCAGCCCGGCGAGCGCTTTTTCCCACAAAGGCCGTGTTTGTTCAGGCTGCCCGACTTGCAAATAACCAAGGCCCGAAAACCAGAGGCCATCATAGTTACCGGGGTCCAGGGTAAGTACCCGACGGAACGCCGCGATTATCGGAGGGGGCACGGGGATACCTTTTGTGACGTTTTTGAGATTTGCATGCGCGCTCGCCAATTGGGCATCAAGGTCATTGGGCCGCAAACCGGCCGCTCTCGCGTACGCATTCGCCGATGCGACAGTGTCTCCCAACACTGAATGTGCGCGCCCGAGACGCATCCAACCGTCAGCATCACTCGGATTGTCTTCAAGTTTTTTGGCCAGCCGATCGACCATACTACGCACGAAAGCGTCTCGCTCTTCGTCGGTCAGCTCGGCGGCGGCGGCCATGTCTGCCGCCGACGGACCTACCGCCGCCGGTGTCTGCGCAAACCGCGCAGCTTCGATGCCAAGCGCCGCCGCGGCGTCGTCAATGTCTTTTTGCAGACCGGGCAGCCAGGGGGCCCCAGGTTCGCTTCCCCGAGCGAGCGCCACCCAGCCATCATAGGCGAGCCGGTATTGCCCTGCTTGAAAGCGCGAAAGCCCGACATAATAGCGCGCCGCCGGGATGCCGTGATCGATCTTGAGCGCCGCCTCGAACGCCTTTAGAGCGCGCGGCGTCACCGTACCCTCGGCAGCAAATACCAGATTTTCCCCTTCATAGGCGCGCAAATCCCCGTCACTGGGAAGCAGCTCCGCTGCACGCGCGTAGGCCGTGGCGGCTTCACGGTAACGGGCCAATTCCTGCAAGGTCCGGCCGAGCAACCGCCAGCCATCGCCATCGTCAGGAACCTCGTTAAGCCGCGCGGCCAGATTGTCGGCGAGGGTGGACAGCTCACCAGCGAGTACGGCAGGCGTCACCCCGCCGGAGGCAGCCTCGCGCCCGGCCAGTGGCATGTCCGGCATTCGGGGAGAGCCCAGCTCATCGTACAGAAAGTATGCGCCCGCCAGTACGGTCACGATAACCAGGGGAATGAGCAGGCGCCGAGCGCCAGTTTGATAATTCATAGCGGGCTCTTTCATCAGTATGTCTTCAGCGTCCCGTGCGCGGCCGGCGCGCAATAGACGACGTTCAATTTCCAAGCGCGCGGCATCAGCTTCGTCAGCCGGCAGGGCGCCACTTGCGGCGTCCAGGTTAACTTCGCGCAATTGGGCTTTATAGACTTCTATATCATAGGCGCCCCGGCGTAGCCGGCCGGGCGACCGCCACAGGGGGAACAAAAGCGCCAACGCTGCCGCCAGCGTAAGCACGCCGAAGCTCATCCACAGCATGGCGCGTACTGCTGGATAGGATCTCCGGGCATTGGATTACCCGTCATCCGCGTCATTTAACAATGACTTCAATTGGTTTCGTTCTTCCGCACTCAGGCTCTCAACCTTTTCTTCCCTTCGACCCCGTCGTCGGTAAACCCCGAGACCCAACCAAGCGGCCAATGCGAGCAGCAATAGCGGCCCAAACCACAGTAACCAGGTTGTGAACTTGAGAGGCGGTTGCAAAAGCACCCAATCCCCATAGCGATCAACCAGAAAAGTGCGCGCTTCTTCGTCCGTGTCTCCAGCGACAACGCGTTCGCGCACGATGGTGCGCAGATCGCGGGCCAGGTCGGCGTTGGAGTCGGAGATCGACTGGTTTTGACACACTAGGCAGCGTAAATCCAAAAACAACGCCTGCGCCCGGGCTTCCAGTGCGGAGTCGTCCAACGGCGGGTCGACCGCGACCGCCTGCGCTATTCCTGGGAGCAGGGCCACCTGCAAAATAACCAGTAATAAAGCGCCTCTTATTAATCGAGATGTTTTTACTTTGAACATTGGTCGCCACCGCGCGCAATGGTATCCAGACACTCGAGAAATGCTGTCGTTCGATCACTGTTATCGAGGGGTCCCAAGTACTTCATACGAATACGGCCCGCGCCATCGACAATGAACGTTTCCGGTACGCCATAAACGCCCCAGTCGATGCTGACCCGGCCCTCAAGGTCGGCCCCAATGCGGGCAAACGGATCGCCCACTTCAGCCAACCATTTTGCGACTTTTTCCGGTTTGTCTTTGTAATTGATGCCGTTTACCGTCGCCCTGCCTGATTTTGCCAATTGCATCAAAAATGGATGCTCATCGCGGCACGGCAAACACCAAGAAGCAAATACATTGACGACTTGCACGCTGCCGGTACGCAGATTGTCGCTCGCAAGACCATTGGTTTTGCCTTCGAGAGGCGGCAACTGAAAGTCGGGAACAGGCAAATTAATCAGTGCCGAAGGAATTTCCTTGGGCTTTAACGTGAGCCCAACCCCCAGTGACACGACGACAACGACGAACAAAATAAACGGGACTAAATGGCGAAACGACATGCTCAGGCCACTTCTTGTGCAGCCGGGGACTTGAGCAGGCGGCGGCGCGCGGGCGCGCCCACCCGGTGACGGCGATCCATGAGCGACATCAGCCCGCCCAACATCATCACCAACGCGCCACCCCAAATCCACGAAACCAGGGGCTTATAGTATATCCGTGTTGACCAACCGCCAGTGCCATTGGGGTCGCCCACCACGGCGTACAAGTCACCGCTGATCATGGGGTAGATCGCGGCTTCGGTGGTGGTCATCGGCGGTACCGGGTAGTGGCGCTGCTCAGGGCTCAGACGCACGAACGGCGCCCCCTTGTGATGCACCTGAAATGTCCCGCGCACGGCCGTGTAGTTAGGTCCTGCCAGAGGCTCGCTGCCCTCGAAGGTAAAGCGATAATCGCCAACCTGAACACTCTCCCCCGGCCGCATGATCTGCAGTTTCTCGATCTGCCAGGTTTCGGACGCGGTGACCCCGAGTATAAAAATCGCCACGCCCAAATGCGCGATGGCGTTACCCCAAGTAGCGGTTGGGGTGCGCGCGAGGCGGATCAAACTTTGACCCACTTGTCCGGAGCTGAACTTTGCCCTCTCAGCCAAAATAGCCATGCAGCCGATCAACAGCCAGCCGGCCAAAGCCATGCCTGCCAGCGCCAGCGCCGAGCGGGCGTCGGCCCAGGTCAACGCGACAACGACCACCAGCATGGCCCCCAGCACGCCGGCTTTGAGGCGACCGGCGATGCCCAAGATGTCGCTGCGTTTCCACTTGAGCAGCGGACCTACCGCCATCAGTACTACCAGCGGCACCATTATTGGAACGAACGTACGCTCAAAAAAAGGCGGCCCCACCGACACTTTTTCCCCGGTCAGCGCATCAAGGAACAGGGGATAGAGCGTCCCCAGAAATACCGTTCCCACGGCCGCCGCCAAAAACAGATTGTTGAGCACCAAAAAGCCTTCTCGGCTTATCGGCGCAAAATAGCCCCAGCCTTTAAGGCTCGACGCACGCGCGGCAAACAGCACCAGCGAACTGCCCACCACAATCACCAGGAAGGCGAGAATAAACACCCCGCGCGCGGGATCGGTGGCAAACGCGTGCACCGACGTAAGCACGCCTGAGCGCACGAGGAAGGTCCCGAGCAGACTCAGGGAAAACGTCAATATGGCCAGCAGAACAGTCCAGGTTTTGAGCGCATCGCGCTTCTCGACCACAATTACCGAATGCAACAACGCCGTGCCCGCAAGCCACGGCATGAAGGAGGCGTTTTCAACCGGATCCCAAAACCACCAGCCGCCCCAGCCGAGTTCGTAATAAGCCCACCAGCTGCCCAAGGCGATGCCGCCGGTCAGCGCACACCACGCCCCCAGAACCCAGGGCCGCACCCAACGGCCCCAAACCGGATCAATCCGGCCTTCGATGAGGGCCGCGATGGCAAACGAAAACGCCGTCGAGAAACCGACATAGCCCAAATAGAGGAGCGGTGGGTGAAAGGCGAGGCCCGGGTCCTGCAACAGCGGATTGAGGCCCCCACCATCCATAGGCGGCGGGAACACCCGCAAAAATGGATTGGACGTAAACACGACAAACAGGAGAAAACCGATACCGATAAGCGCTTGAACGGCCAAGACGCGCGCCCGAAAGGCAGCCGGCAAATTACGCCCAAATACGGCGACCGCCGCGCCAAAAAAAGTGAGGATCAATACCCACAGAAGGAGTGAACCCTCGTGATTGCCCCACACGCCGGCAATTTTGTAGAGCAAGGGTTTTGCGGAGTGCGAATTGTTGGCAACGTTGATGACCGAAAAATCCGAGGTGATAAAAGCGGTCATCAGACAACCGAAGGCAAGGGCCACCAGAAAAAACTGCACAATGGCTGCGGGCCGGGCCAGCCCGACCAGACCAACAATGCCGCGCCAAGCGCCGATCAACGGCAGGCTGCCTTGCAGCAGGGCCACGGCCAGCGCGAGAACGAGCGCGAAATGTCCGATTTCCGTGATCATCCAGTTTAGGTCCTTACCAGTTATCCGGAGCGTTTCGTCCCTTGTCGCCCTGCCACTTTCCGGATTTCTTCAGCGCCTCGGCAACTTCGGCCGGCATGTAATTCTCGTCGTGTTTCGCCAAAACATTGGACGCAACGAACACCCCATCAAGCCCCATCGCCCCCTCGGTCACCACACCTTGGCCTTCGCGGAACAAATCGGGCAACAAACCCCTGTACCTGACCGGCACCGCCGCCGACAAGTCAGTCACCCTAAATCGGGTTTCGATCCCGTCGTCGACTTTCTCAACACTGCCTTCCTCGACCAATCCACCCAAGCGAAATCGCCGTCCGGGGTCAACATCACGGATCGCCAATTCGCTGGGGGTTAGAAAAAACACCAGGTTTTCGTCGAACGCGGTGAGCACCAGGGTTGCCGCCGCGCCCAGTACTGTCACTGCAACAATGACAAATATCAAGCGGCGACGCTTAGGTTTCATGGATCAATTCCAGGCTGTTCGGTTGCAGCCCGTCGACGCCGGGGATGCCGTGCTTCCAGATCGCCGAGGACTTTTTGGTTGGCGGTCACCGCGCGCCAAGATGTGATCGCGACCCAGGCAAGAACAATCGTCGCCACCCCAAACGATGACCATACGTAAGTTCCATAACCTCCCATATGCAAAAATTCGGTCACGATATAATCCCCTGCGCCTGCATCAGCCGCACACTGTGAATGCGACGAGCCAGTACTTCCGCCTTGATGCGCCAAAGCAAAACAACAACAAAATAGGCAGTGAACCCCGCCGCCATCACCAACAATGGGATCAGGATAGACGCGTGGATTGCCGGGCCGTCCATCCGCACAACACTGGCCGGTTGATGGAGCGTATTCCACCAGTCGACCGAAAATTTGATAATCGGCAAATTGACCGACCCCACCAGCGCCAGTATGGCCGCGGCCTTGGCGCCGCGCACCGGGTCATCAATGGTTTGCCACAGTGCCATATAGCCGATGTATAGAAACAGCAGGATCAACATCGAGGTCAGCCGCGCGTCCCACACCCACCACGTGCCCCACATGGGTTTGCCCCAGAGCGACCCGGTCACCAGCGCTATCAGCGTAAACGCGGCGCCAATGGGCGCAGCTGATTTGGCCGCGATTTCGGCCAAGGGCTGTTTCCACACGAGGCCGACCACACTCGCACCCGCAATGACCACATAAGTGAACATGGCCATCCAGGCGGCGGGCACGTGTACGAACATGATCCGCACCGTATCGCCTTGCTGGTAGTCGGCGGGCGCAACCACCAGACCGAGATAAAGCCCGGCGCCAATCAGAGCGATCGCCAAACCGGCGGCCCAAGGCAAGATGGCATCGCTCAGGCGCAAAAATCGGGTCGGATTAGCCAAACCATGGATAAAAGTGGAAAGGGTCAACTGTTCATACCCGCTATTGCGGGCCCTTGGGTCAGGTCGTTGCGGGAACCTACCACTCGAAAGTGGAGCGTCACCACTTGAAAATTGGGATTAATGAAGCGTGGGTCAAGTTCTGTCATATTTCTCTCCGACCTCCCCCTTATTCACCCGACGCCCGTAGCGCGGCTGCCGTGGCCCAAGGTGCCGCTACACCTGTAAATAATGTAATCGCGGCCAAAATCATCAGGTGAGGCTCGGGCCCAAGGCCATGGATGCGAGCGTCGACGGCACCCACCCCAAATATCAATATCGGCACATACAGCGGCAATACAACCAACGACAGCAGCACCCCGCCTCGCCTTATTCCGACTGTCAATCCCGCGCCCACCGCACCCACCAGACTGAGCGCCGGGGTCCCGAGCAAAAGGGCATAGACGAGCGTTGGGATACCCTGTGTATCCATATTTAGCAATAAGGCGAGCACGGGCGCCACCACCACCAAGGGTAGGGCCGTGGTCAACCAGTGGGCCGTGCATTTGGCGAGCACAATGAGCTCCAGCGGCACCGCCGACAACACCAGCAAATCCAGGCTGCCGTCCTCAAAATCTGCCTGAAACAAACGATCCAAAGATAGGAGGCATGACAGCAGCGCCGCCACCCACAGGACACCCGCGCTTATCCGCGCGAGGACACTGAGTTCGGGTCCAACTCCCAGTGGGAACAACACGATGACAATAACAAAAAACCCGACCGCCATGGTGCCGGCGCTGCCTTGGCGTAAGGCCAGCCTCACATCCCGCGTGACCAAGCGGACAAACGCCTTCATGACACCAATTCCAAATTTGGTCCCAAAGCGGACTCGGGCCGATAATCATTCATATCCAAAGACTGCGCCGCCTCAATGCCCAAATCCTGATGGGTGGTCACAACGGCCATGCCGCCCTGGGCACAGTGCTCTTGAATAATATCCGCGACAGTGCCCGAGGATTTATCGTCGAGCGCCGCGGTGGGCTCGTCCAAAAGCCACAATGACGCTGGTTTTGCAACCAGTCGCGCCAAATTGAGTCGCCGCTTTTGTCCGGCCGACAGAAAACCCGCCGGCAAATTCGCTTGCGCCACCAAATCGACACGTTGCAACGCCAGCTGTACCCGCGTGTCACCCACGGCCGAGCCATCGAAATGGGCCCAAAACGCGAGATTTTCCTCTACTGTCAGCGCCGATTTGACGGCATCTAAATGACCCACGTAGGCGGTACGCGCGCCAAAGACTTCTCGATCTTCGGCAATCGGCGCGCCGTCCCAAAGCATGGCGCCGCTGGAGGGCCGCAGAAACCCGGCCAACAGCCGCAACAACGATGATTTACCACTGCCATTGACTCCGGTGACCGTGAGCAACTCGCTGGGGGTGAGCGTGAAATCAAGACCGGAAAAGACCTCGCGGCCACTCCGGCAGCAACTCAGATTTTTCACCTCGAAGGTCACGCGAATTTGCACTCCTGCCCGGTAATCGGCGGCAATCTAGCAGAAGACACCCTATTGCCGGAAACTATGGCGCTCGGGGTCGCGGGAGGACTCAGAAACAGGCACTGGAATTGCCCCGGTAAACTGCCTATTGTGCGCCCCGATCGCGATCGTTTGCGTCGTCTTCGCGGCAAGTTCCTTTAAATTTCCGAAACCCTTAGTTAAGGAGTCGTCCTGTGATTGCCCTGGGTCAAGACACGCTGAAATCCCGCAGAACCCTGGACGTCAACGGCGCGTCCTACGAATATTACAGCCTGGAGGCCGCCGCCGCCGCTGCGGACTTGGGCGAGATTGAACGATTGCCGGTGTCACTGAAAGTGCTGCTCGAAAACCTGCTGCGCTTCGAAGATGGTCGCTCGGTCACCGTCGATGACGTGCGCGCCATGGGCCAGTGGTTGGATGAGCGAAAATCTGACCGCGAGATCGCCTACCGGCCCGCGCGCGTTCTGATGCAGGATTTCACCGGCGTTCCAGCCGTCGTTGACCTAGCGGCGATGCGCAATGCCGTTGCCGACCTGGGCGGCGACCCCACTGATATTAACCCCCTGGCTCCGGTCGATTTGGTGATTGACCACTCGGTTGCGGTCGACAATTTCGGCAGCGACCACGCGTTCGAGAACAATGTTAACATCGAGATGTCACGCAATCAGGAACGTTACGAGTTCCTACGCTGGGGCCAGAACGCCTTCGATAATTTCCGTGTGGTGCCGCCAGGCACCGGCATCTGCCACCAGGTCAATTTGGAATGTTTGGGTCAGACGGTTTGGACCGACGACGTGGACGGCAAAACGATTGCCTACCCGGATACGCTGGTCGGCACCGACAGCCACACCACCATGATCAATGGTCTCGCCGTCCTCGGCTGGGGCGTGGGCGGGATCGAAGCCGAAGCCGCCATGCTCGGTCAGCCGGTTTCCATGCTGATCCCGGAAGTGATCGGCTTTCGACTGTCCGGCACTTTGCGCGAAGGCACGACCGCGACCGACTTGGTGTTGACCGTGGTTGAAATGCTGCGGGCGCGTGGCGTGGTTGGTAAGTTCGTTGAGTTTTTCGGCCCGGGCATCGAGAGTTTGTCTTTGGCCGACCGCGCGACCCTCGCCAACATGGCACCGGAGTACGGCGCCACCTGCGGCTTCTTCCCGGTCGACGAGGAAACCATTCGCTATCTCTACTTCACCGGCCGCGACCCCACGCGCGTTGCCTTGGTTGAAGCCTACGCCAAAGCGCAAGGCATGTGGCGGGATGGAGACACGCCTGAGCCCTTGTTTACCGATACCCTCGAATTGGACATGTCCCACGTTGTGCCGAGCCTCGCCGGACCGAAGCGGCCTCAGGATCGGTTCGCGCTCTCCGACGCGGCTTCCAACTTCAAAACCGCCGCCACCGACACCTACGGCAAGGGCAGTGAGCTCAGCAAACGTGTCCCGGTGGAGGATGAAAATTTCGACCTCGGTCATGGCGACGTGATGATCGCAGCGATCACCAGTTGCACCAACACATCGAACCCCAGTGTCATGTTGGCGGCCGGCCTGTTGGCCCGCAATGCGGTTGAAAAGGGCCTGCGCACCAAGCCATGGGTAAAAACCTCATTGGCGCCGGGCTCTCAAGTGGTCACCGATTACCTCGCCCGCGCCGCCGTCCAGGGCGACCTGGACACACTCGGCTTTAATCTGGTGGGCTACGGCTGCACAACCTGCATTGGCAATTCAGGGCCACTTGCACCAGCTATCTCAAAGGCCATACACGACAACGACCTTATCAGTTGCTCGGTGCTGTCAGGAAATCGCAACTTTGAGGGCCGCATTGGACCTGACATCAAAGCCAACTATCTAGCATCGCCGCCATTGGTGGTCGCCTATGCCATCGCGGGTTCGATGCAGGTGGATGTCTGGACCGAGTCTCTGGGGGCAGACAACGACGGCAACCCGGTCTACCTAAAAGATATCTGGCCATCGAACGCTGACGTGAACGCGGCGATGGATACCGCCGTCACACCCGATATGTTCCGCACCCGGTATGCCGATGTGTTCCAAGGCACAGAAGCCTGGCAAGCGATTAAGACCGCATCGGGCCTTACCTATCCTTGGAACGACAACAGCACCTACATTCAAAACCCGCCCTACTTCCAAGGGATGGAACCGTCCCCGACGGAGCCGACGGACGTGACCGGCGCGCGCGTGTTGGCGTTGCTGGGCGACAGCATCACCACCGATCACATCTCGCCCGCGGGTTCGATCAAACAGGACGGGCCGGCCGGCGATTATTTGTCATCGAACGGCGTGCCCTTGTCTGAGTTCAATTCGTTTGGCTCGCGGCGTGGCAATCACGAGATTATGATGCGCGGCACGTTTGCCAACATCCGATTGCGCAACGAAATGGCGCCGGGCACCGAGGGCGGCATCACCCGCCACCTTCCCGATGGCGAACAGATGTCGATTTATGATGCGGCGATGAAGTACGCCGACGAAGGCGTGCCGCTGGTGGTCATCGGTGGGGCCGAATATGGCACCGGCTCGTCCCGCGATTGGGCCGCCAAAGGCACGCGCCTCCTTGGGGTCAAAGCCGTCATCACTGAAAGCTTCGAGCGCATTCACCGCTCCAATTTGGTCGGCATGGGCGTGCTACCGCTGTGCTTTAAGGATGGCGAGAGCCGCAAGTCACTCAATCTCACCGGCGAAGAGACCGTCGATATTGTGGGCGTGGAAGCAGGGCTCAAGGCAGGTATGGACCTTACCGCGCGTTTCACATACCCGAATGGCGCAGTACGGGAGATCGCGGTTCTGTGCCGCATCGACACCGAGGACGAAGTTGACTACTTCAAGAACGGCGGCATTCTTCAGTACGTGCTCAGAAACCTGGTCGCCAACTGAACCCGGCGCCTCATTTCAGATTTAGTTTTAGGGAAACAGCACCTTATGCAAGTTGAAGAAGCACTCCGCACGCGTAAATCCATCCGCGCCTTTTTGCCGGATGCGGTGCCGCACGAGACCATTACCCGCATTCTCGACTTGGCCGCCCGCCAGGCCAGTGGCACCAACTTGCAGCCGTGGAAAGTGCACGTGGTGACCGGGGACACGAAGCAACGGATTACCGACGAAGTTTTAGAGGTCCGCCATAGCGGCGAGGATAACCATGAAGGCGAGTTTGGGTTTTACCCCACTGAATGGACCGAACCCTATCGAAGCCGCCGCCGCAAAGTCGGCTTCGGCCTCTACGATCTGGTTGGAATCAAAAAGGGCGAAACCGAAAAAATGTTCGCCCAGCACGACCGCAACTTTAAATTTTTTGATGCACCGGTCGGTCTCTTTTTTGCCGTCGATAAGATCATGCAGTATGGCATTTGGCTCGACTACGGCATGTTCGTCGGCTCACTGATGACGGCAGCCCGCGCCGAGGGTTTGCATACCTGCCCCCAGTACGCCTGGTCGACCTATCATAAAATCTTGCGGACTCATTTGGACATCCCCGATACGGACACGCTTATTTGCGGTATGTCGTTGGGTTATGCGGATATGAGCGCGCCGGAAAACACGCTGGTGACCGACCGGGTACCCGCGGAAGAGTTCGCCAACTTCTACGGCGAGTAGAGACGAAAGGTATTTACCGCGCGCTACATTTTTAAGCCGCGGGACATGGCGTTCGCCAATCGACGCGAGAATGCTGCCGGGTCAGCCACCGGCTCGCCTTCGACGATCCGTGCTTGATCCAAGAGCAGCCACGCGTCATCCGCATACGTGTCGGCAGCCCCTTTCTCCGCCGCCCTTTCTGACAGCGCCAGAATGAGGTCATGCTTGGGGTTAATTTCGAGCACTCTCGGCGTGGTGCCGGTGTGACCCTGATGTTGCTTCAGCAAGCGCTCCAAGTGCATGTCCGTGTCGCCCTCATCGGCGACCAGACAAACCGGGCTTTCGGTCAGTCGCGAGGATACGCGCACGTCCTTCACATGATCGCCGAGCGTTTCTTTCAACAGCGCGATCAAGGGGCTCACATTGCTGTTAGCGGCCGCATCTTTGTCCTTGTCTTCTTCATCGCTGGCGCCCGACAAAGCGTCCAGATCGTCACCCGAACGGGTGGCCGACTTGAGCGCCTTGCCTTCAAAGTCGGGCACCGATGTGATCCAGAAATCATCAACCGCGTCGGTCATCAGCAGAACTTCGACGCCCTTGGCGGCAAACCCTTCCAACTGCGGGCTGCGCCGGATGGCTTCCAGGTCATCGCCGGTGATGTAGTAGATGGCGGTCTGATCGTCCTTCATGCGCCCGACGTATTCCTCAAGCGACGTGTAACCGTCGCCCGACGTGGTCGACTTAAACCGCGCCAGCTTCAAGAGCCGGTCCTTGCGTTCGAAATCCTCGTAGATGCCTTCCTTCAGCACGGCACCGAAGCTCTGCCAAAATTTGAGGTAGCCGTCCGCGTCTTTCTTGGCCTTTTTTTCAAGCTCGGTGATTACCCGCTTGGTCACTGCGGTTTTAATTCTAGCGATCACCGGGTTGTTCTGCAGCATCTCCCGGCTCATGTTGAGCGGCAGGTCTTCCGAGTCGATCACGCCCCGTAAAAACCGCAGATAGGGCGGCAATAATTCGTCGCAGTCGTCGGTGATAAACACCCGCCGCACATAAAGTTTAAGATGAGATTTGCGGGTCGGCTCAAACAAGTCGAAGGGCGGCATGGTCGGCACAAACAGCAGTACCGAGTATTCGATCTTGCCTTCCGCTTTGTAGTGGATGGTGAGCGAAGGATCGTCGAACGTGTGGCCGACATGATTGTAAAACTCTTTGTATTGCTCGACGTTAATATCTTTCTTGGGACGGGCCCACAATGCCGACGCGGTGTTCAATGTCTCAGACTCGCCCTCACTGTCTTTGGCGCTGGGATCTGGCATCAACACCACCGGCAGGTCGATATGATCCGAATGGGTTTTGATGATCCGGCGCAGGTTTGCGGGATCCAGATAATCCTTCTGGTCCTTTCGAATGTGCAGGACAATTGTTGTGCCCCTTCCGTCGCGCGCGCTGGGCGATAGGGTGTACTCGCCCAATCCATCAGATGACCACAGCCACGCGTCCTCTTCACTGGCTTTGCGGCTGGTAACATCCACGTTGTCGGCCACCATAAATGACGAATAAAAGCCGATGCCGAACTGCCCGATCAGTGACATATCGGCCGGATCATCGTCGGACAGCCCATCAAAAAATGCGCGCGTGCCAGAGCGCGCGATGGTGCCCAGGTTTTCAATCAAGTCTTCTTTGTTCATGCCGACGCCGTTATCGGAAATGGTCAGCGTCTTCGCTTTTTTATTGGGGGTGAGAGTGACCTGCAAGTCCGAGTCGCCGGACAGGAGCTTTGCGTCGGTCAACGCCGCATAGCGTAAACGGTCGCAGGCGTCGGACGCGTTTGACACCAATTCGCGCAGAAAAATTTCTTTTTCGCTGTAGACCGAGTGGACCATCAAGTGCAGCAAGCGCGACACCTCAGCCCCAAACGTGCGCTTCTCTTCCGATTGCGACTCTGAATTCACTTCTGCCTCGGCCATAACCCCATCACCCTTCATCTACAAACAAATTCGCCGGGACACATATGGTGTCTGGGCCGCGTTCGTCAAGAGAGTCGTCTAGAGGAATGAATTAGAGGGGGAAGCCTTTGGCCTTAGCGGCGAGGCCGTCAAACAGGTCAAGCATGCGCGTGCGCCAGCCAAATATTGGGTCATCGTCCGCGAGCAGAGCGTAGGAGCTGGTCAAGCGCGCCCATTGAAAGACACCGAATAAGATGTAATCGGCATAGGCTGGTCGGTCGCCGGCGACAAACGGCTGTCGGTCCAACACCATTCGTAATGGCTCAAGACTGCCACGAAACCCAGGGAGACGATCCTCTTGGCCGGCTGCCGCCGCTTCTAGCGACATGCCCAGCCGCTTCTCGCGCGATTGCCGGAAATAGGGCTGATCCGCTTTATCCGCGCAAGCGAACACGTCGAGGACCAGCAGCGGGAACATGCCTGGGGTGAGAACCGTATCGGCCCAGGTGTTTACAAACAACGCCTGTCCGCGACCAATATCACCGCCGAACAGGCTTGGCCGGTCCGGATACGTGTCTTCCAAATGGCAGGCTATTTCCCACGAATCGGAAACAACAAGGTCGCCGTCCACAAGGACCGGCACCCGGTCTTGGCCACTGAAGGTCAGCTTGTATTTCTGGCCAAAAGTCACCGGCACTGTCTTGGCGCTCAGGCCTTTGTGCGCAAGCGCAAGCCGTGTGCGCCAGCAATACGGGCTGAAGCGGTTATCGGCGACGCCCGCAAGTTCGTAGAGTTTGAGACCCATAAATTATTTATTCGCATGTGTTTCGGATGCAGCGCATCCGCACTATGATACGGCAACCGTTGGGGGAGTGTATATTTTTGTTGATACGATTGGTTGTGTTAACGGTCGCCTTGTGGCTGGCTGCTTTGTCAGATCATGCGCGCGCGCAGACGTCCGAGTTCCCCCTGCCGGGCGAACTGACAGGCGCCGTTTATCTGGCGAGCGATTACGTGTTTCGCGGGATTAGCTTCACCGATGAAGAGCCGACCATCCAAGCCAATGTTTTTTACACCCACCCCAGCGGATTTTACGTCGGGCTGTGGGGCACCAACACGGATTTCGGCCCGGCCAGTACGGCGGGCGAACATTTGGAGTTTGACCCAACCGGCGGATATGCTGGCGAAGGCCCGTTCGGCATCCACTACGATTTCAACTACTTTTATTTTCACTATCCAGGGGTCGACTCCTCCTACAATTACGACATGCACGAGTTCGGCCTGTTTCTGAGCCGCGATTTCGGCTTTTTAAATGTCGCCACGCAAACCATCTACAGCCCGGAATACGCGGGCGACCGGGGGCCGTCTGAATACTACGCGCTCGATATCGGGGTGCCGGTGCCTTACCCCTTTGCCCATCGATTGCCGCTGTCGCTTAAATTTCATATTGGCACTCAACAGTTAGACGACGACGATCCGTTGGCGTTTGACGACTACGCGGATTGGAGTGTCGGCGCGACCATCCCCTTGAAAGCTTTCGACTTAACCGTCACTTACACGGATTCAGATCTGGATAATGTCGATGCGGCGGGCGAGCAGATTATCTTCATACTCTCGCGTGTATTCGGCGCCGGCAAAAAGGCCGGCCTGCACACAGAGGAGAGCGAGTCATCCCTCGATTTCCCCGGCGAAATCACTGGGGAACTGGGCTTTACCACCGACCACGTATTCCGGGGGTTGAGCCTGTCGGACGAAGAAGGCGCGGTTATTGGCAGCCTTAAGTACACTCATCCGAACGGCTTTTACGCCGGCTTGTGGATGTCCGATATTCACTTAAGCGGCGCAAGCACCGCGGACGAGCATGTCAAAATGCGGTTTTGGTCGGGCTTCACCGGCAAGACCGATTTTGGCCTCATGTGGAACGCCGACTATTACTTCGTACAGTTTCCCGGGGTCGCGACCGAATTTGAGTTCGACTTTCACGAGTTCGGCGGGGGGCTCGCCTACGACTTCAGGCACTTTGTGCTCTGGGGCGGGGCTTATTATTCGCCGGATTATTTCCTCGGCAGTGGCGATGCCACGTGGATTGGACTGGAAGCCGGTCGGGCCGTGCCGCATCCGTTCTCAGAGATTGTGCCGGCCTATTTCAGCGCCCACTGGGGCAATCAGTTTGTCGACCAGGATCAGCCCACAGCTTTCCAGGATTATCAGCATTGGGGTGCTGCGTTCACCCTGGATGCGGTCGGCTTTAAGTGGCGGTTTGAAGCCACGGACACCAACGTGAAGCACTTGGACGGCGCCGACGAACGTCTTTTCCTAACCGTCACAAAATCGTTCTAGGCAAAAAAGCCCCCGGGTTTAACGCCGGAGGCTTTGTTGTTAGGGCTTTCTAGAGTGGCGACCTAGCGGCGTTCACCGAATAGGCGCAGCAGCATGAGGAACAAGTTGATGAAGTCGAGATAAAGCCGCAATGCACCCATGATCGCCTTCTTGCCGGCAACTTCCGAGCTGTCCATTTCAAAGTACATTTCTTTGATTTTCTGGGTGTCGTAGGCGGTGAGACCAACAAACACCAAAACACCAATGACCGAAATGATGAAGTGCATCATGGTCGACTGCAGGAACATATTGACCACCGAAGCGATGATGATGCCGATGAGGCCCATGAACAGAAACGAGCCGAACTTAGTCAAGTCGCGCTTGGTGGTGTAGCCATAGAGGCTCATGGCGCCAAAAGTGCCGGCGGTGATGAAAAACACCCGCGCAACACTGGCGCCCGTGTACATGAGAAAGATAGACGCCATGGAGAGACCCATGATACCGGCGAAAATCCAGTAGGTGGTTTGTGCCGCCGAAAAGCTCATTTTATTGATGCGGGCGCTGAGGAAAATGACAAAGCCTAGCGGCGCCAATATGACAATCCACATCGTTATGGTGTTGCCAAAAATCGCATTATAAAGCGCCGGTGTTGACGCGGTGGCCAGGGCAACAATCCCGGTCAGCAGCAGACCCGACCCCATATAGTTGTATACCTTCAGCATGTAACTGCGCAGGCCTTCGTCGATATCAGCCTGGGTGCCGGTAGCCGTAGTCGAATATTGTTTCTCCATGTTGGTCGCCATGGTGCACTCAACTCCTTTGATCAAACTGTGGTGGGTATTTTGTCAATATATTTGGTCAAATCCCAGTAAATTCAAGTGGCTGAATAATCGAACAATATCAACGCCTTATGTGACGTAAATCTATTCAACCCGCGCGCAGGACCCCGGCGGGCCGGGCGCCCAGCACCCGCCAGGTGCCGATCAACCCCAAAAGCACGGTCACCGCCACCCCGGCCACCAGGGTGCCGAAGAGCGTCAGGGGCATAAAGCTCCAGGTGGCGTTCATGGCCTGGGTCACGATAAAAAAGGCAGCCGTACTGCCGATAAGCCCGGCAATCACGGCGGTGATCACGCCCAAAATCGTATACTCCAACAGAAACGCAAAGAGCACCGAACGCCGGGTGGCCCCCAATACTTTTATCACCACCGCATCGTAAACCCGGTGCCGATGACCGGCGGCAACCGAGCCCGCCAGCACCAGCAGGCTAGCGATCAAAGTCACCAACGCCGTCGCCCGGCCGGCCAATGACACTTGATCCAGTATGTCTTCAATGGTCGCCAAAGCTTCTTTGACCCGGATGACCGTCACATTGCGGAAGCGGTCGGTGATTGTCCGAAACAACTGGTCTTCCGCATCCGCCCTCACATCGACCGTGGCGTTATGGGTATGGGGTGAGGACTCCAACGTTCCGGGAGCGAAGATGATCGCATGATTGATCGACAGGTCGCTCCAATCGACCCGGCGCAAACTGCCGATGGTCGCGGTAATCTCGCGGCCTAATATATTCAAGGTCAAGGTATCGCCAACCCCGACACCAAAGCCGTGCGCTATGCCTGCGTCCAATGACAGCAGCGGCGGGCCGCTATACTCAGTATCCCACCAGTCCCCCGCTTCCAACACATTGTTGGCTGGCATGTCGCGGGCGTAGGTCATCACCCGGTCGCCGCGCACGGCCCAACGTGCTTCGGGGGCGATCTCTGCGTCTTCCACTGGTGTGCCGGCAATGCCGATGATCCGCCCCCGAATAGAGGCCGCCCGGCGGAGGCCGCTCACCCCGTCGATGCCGGTAGCAATTTTTTCAAACTCGGCAATTTGATGCTGCTGAATATCGACAAAAAAGAACGCCGGGGCGCGCTCCGGCAACTGTTCGTCAATTTCCCGCGCGAGGTTGCCTTCGATGAGCGCAACTGTGGCCAGCAACGAGAGCCCGACCCCCATGGACAACATGACGCTCAAGGTGGCGGCCCCCGGCCGGTGCAGCGCGCCCAACGCCAAGCGCAGCACCACCCCACCCGATCTTTGGGCCGCGCGCGCCGCTTTGGCGACCCCCCAGGACGCGCCT
Organism: Alphaproteobacteria bacterium; assembly: GCA_029941135.1. Taxonomy (GTDB): domain Bacteria; phylum Pseudomonadota; class Alphaproteobacteria; order JAPYRI01; family JAPYRI01; genus JAPYRI01. The sequence goes on from JAPYRI010000009.1 coordinate 38,560, forward strand.
CGCAGCACGAGAAATGTGACCGCGACCCCACCGACAAACCAAAGGGCAAATCCCCGATCCGCCGTGGTTGCTACCGCCAAGACCGCCAATCCCGCGCCTGCAACCCCCGCGCCCAGACCATACATCCGTCCCGGCAATCGTCGCTGGCGGGCAACCAAATCCCGGAACAGACCGGCGGGTGGGACCTCACACGCGCGCCCCAACGGCCACAGCGTAAAGGCAAGGGCGGTCAAAAAGCCGTAACCGGTGGCCAACATAAGCGGGCCCGGGTAAACGCCGAAGCGGGCCTCCACCGGCAATCTGCCCGCCAGCACCTCATCCGCCACCAGGGGCAACAAGGCGCCCGCCGCCAAACCGGCGGCAATGCCGAGGGTCGCCAGCATCATGATTTGGGCGACGTAGATGCGCCCGATGTCGGCCCCTGTGGCGCCCAGGCACTTCAATGTGGCGATGGTTTCGGTTTTGCCTACCAAATAACTTTTGACCGCATTACCCACCCCCACGCCGCCGACGACGAGGGCGGATAGGCCGACCAAGGCGAGGAACACGCCAATGCGTTCAACGAACCGGCGGACCCCGGGGGCCCCATTGTCGCGCGCGCGGATGCGCCACCCGGCGCCGGGAAATCGTTCTTTTAAGCTTTCCGTCCATACGGAAGGTTGCATCGACGGCGGCAGGCGCAGGCGCGCGTGATAGCGCACCAGACTACCGGGACGGATAAGACCGGTCGGCGCCAAACTGTCTTCGTGCGCCAAAACGCGCGGACCCAGACTGAATACGTCGCCGCCCCGGTCTGGCTCGCGGACGACCGTGGCGGTCACCTCGAACGCGATGTCTCCGACCGTGAATTGATCGCCGATCTTGAGGCCAAAGCGTTCCAGCAGGGAGGGATCAACGGCGGCCCCCCAGGCGCCTTCCCGTTTTTTCACGGCCTCAGAAACCGATAATGGCGGATCGAGGACCACATCGCCATAAAGAGGATATGCCCCATCGACCGCCTTCAGTTCGACGAGTGACCGGGCCTCATCGTCGGGGCTGTAAGCCATGGCCCGCATTTTAGCCACCACCGATACTTGACCGGCGGCTTCAAAAAAGGCGCGCTCATCCGGGGTCGGACGCCGTTGGGTGAGCCGCAGTTCCACATCGCCGCCCAAGAGCGCGGCGCCGTCCGCCTCCAATCCTTTAACAATCCCGGCAGACAGCGACCCAACCCCGGCGATGGCGGCGACGCCGAGCGCCAGACATAAGAGGAAAATACGAAACCCCTGGAGACCGCCGCGCATCTCCCGGCACGCAAGGCGCAAGGCCAATCCAACCGTCGTGGTCATGCTGAGTTTATCCATGCGCATCCACACCATTGACGATGAGGCCATCGCGCATTTGCACAACCCGGTCGCAGCGCGCCGCCAAGGCTTCGTCATGGGTAATGAGCAACAGGGTAGTGTCGAGAGCGTCCTGGAGCGACAGCATCAGATCGATGATCTGCGCGCCGGTGTCCCCATCCAGATTGCCGGTGGGCTCGTCCGCCAACAACAACTTAGGCCGCCCCGCCACCGCGCGGGCGAGTGCCACCCGTTGCTGCTCGCCGCCCGAGAGCTGACCTGGGTAATGACTTTCGCGCACGCCTAGTCCGACGGCCTCCAACTGCGTACGTGCCACCTCAAAGGGATCTGGAACCCCGGCAAACTCTAGCGGCACGGCGACGTTTTCCAATGCCGTCATGGTGGGAATCAGGTGAAACGACTGAAATACAATGCCGACGGTGCCGCGCCGAAACAGGGCCAATTGGTCCTCATTCAGGGTCTCGAGCGCTTTCCCCGCTACCCGAACCACGCCCGATGTGGGCCGCTCCAGCCCGGCAATAACCGACATGAGGCTCGATTTCCCCGAACCCGATGGGCCGACCAAGCCAACTGCTTCGCCCGACTCCAAATCAAGATCGATGCCGCGCAAAATATTGACCGCACCGGCGCCACTGTCCAAGGTAAGGGTCACGTCGCGAAGTTGGATCATGCGGTCCGGCTGATGTGCACTTTGCTTATTCATGAAACCCGTCATACTCCCCGTGGATCGCTGATGCTCTTAATCAAAATCTTTCGCAAGTTCAGCCGTACTTCTTATAGCAGCCTCTTCGTGGGCGTCACGCTCACGATTATATTGGTGGTGCAAGCGGTTGCAGCAACGACGAGCGCCGACAACGAGATTAGGGTCCTTGCCTTTGGCGACAGTCTGACCGCCGGATATGGGCTGCCCAAGACCGATAGCTTCCCGGCAAAGCTTGAGACATCGTTGCGCGCTCGCGGCATAAACGTGACCGTCACGAACGCGGGCGTCTCGGGCGACACGACCGCCGGTGGTCGCGCCCGCCTCGATTGGGCGCTCGCCGGTCGTCCGCATTTGGTGATTGTTGAATTGGGCGCAAACGATGCCTTACGCGGCCTGCCTCCGGCCACCACTTGGCAAAATTTGGACGACATCCTCACGCGGCTCAAACAACGCAATATTGCTGTATTGCTGACCGGGATGATGGCACCGCCCAACTATGGTGATCAGTTCGCCGAGGTGTTCGATAGCATTTACCCGCGCCTCGCCGAGCGCCATGGGGTAGCGCTGTATCCATTTTTTCTGGAAGGCGTCGCCTCTGACCCTAAACTCAATCAGTCCGACGGCATTCACCCGACCGCCGAGGGGGTGGACATCATCATTGAACGCATGCTGCCCGATGTACTGGAGCTGATCGCCGCCATTGTCCCCTAAACGGCAGTTTTCACAAATGGCGCGCGCGGATGTGCGCGATCAACCCCTCGGACGCGGCCTCAATCAAATCGAGGACATGATCGAAACCACTCTCGCCGCCATAGTATGGGTCCGGCACATCGGTTGCGTCTAAATCAGACGCGAACTCCAAAAACAATTGTACCCGCGCGGTGCCGTCCTTCACCGCCGCGTCCACCATGTCATTGAGGTTATCCCGGTCCATGGCGAGTATGTAGTCAAACTCGGTAAAATCAGACGGGCGTACTTTTCGGCTTCGCACGTAGCTGATATCGATGCCCCGGTCTCTGGCAGCACTGACCGACCGCGGATCCGGCGGATTGCCCGCATGCCAGCCGTGGGTCCCCGCCGAGTCGACCGATACCTGGCCCTCCAGACCCTGGGCCGCAAGATGATGCTGGAACACGCCTTCAGCGGTGGGCGAGCGGCAGATGTTGCCCATGCAGACGAAAAGAACTTTGACCATATTTACCTGGAGTGCGAATTGCCGGAGCGGTTTGCTTAAGACTATTATGACTGCCATGAAAGACAAGCGTATCGTCATATTGACCGGCGCCGGGGTGTCCGCCGAATCGGGTCTCGGCACGTTCCGCGATAAGGACGGCCTGTGGACCAAATACGACTTGAACGATGTGGCAACACCGGAGGGTTTCGCCCGCAATCCCGAGTTCGTTCATAATTTTTATAACCAGCGGCGGCAGAATCTGGTCGATGCCACCCCAAATGCAGCCCACCACGCGCTGGGTCGTTTGGAATCCGAGTTTCCCGGCGACGTGCTGGTGGTCACCCAAAACATCGACCGCCTGCACGAAATGGGGGGCTCAAAAAACGTCCTTCATATGCACGGTGAAATGCTCAAATCCCGCTGCGATTTCTGCCAGCATGTTATCCACTGGGAAGGCGACCTCAACTTGGCAATGCGCTGCGAACAATGCGGGACAGCCGGCGCCATGCGGCCCCACGTGGTGTGGTTCGGCGAAATGCCTTTCTACATGGACGACATTCAACACGCGCTGGATCTCTGTGACCTGTTCCTCTCGATCGGCACCTCCGGCAATGTCTACCCGGCCGCCGGGTTCGTCGCGCAAGTCCGTCACAGGGGCACGGCGCATACGGTCGAGCTCAATCTGGAGCCATCCGAAGGCAGTGCCCTATTTCATGACAGTGTCCTCGGCCCAGCGACGGAGGTGGTGCCATCCTATGTCGATGATCTGCTGGCGAACGGATGGTAACCCCCGCTCTTGATTCTTTTGCGCAGGTTCTTGAGCAAGCGCGCGCCTGCAAAGCATGCGCCGAACACTTGCCTTTGGGACCGAGACCGGTACTGCGTGCGGCCGCCACCGCGCGACTACTGATTATCGACCAGGCCCCCGGAACAAAAGTGCATGAAACCGGCATTCCGTGGAATGATCCCTCGGGGAATCGCTTGCGTGCTTGGCTTGATCCCGACCGGGATACATTTTACGACGAAAATCGCATCGCCATTATGCCCATGGGGTTCTGCTACCCGGGCCGCAATCCAAAGGGCGGTGACAATCCGCCACGCCCTGAATGCGCCCCCCTGTGGCACCAACGCCTCTTAGCCCTACTGCCCGAATTGCAACTCACCCAGCTTGTCGGAGGCTACGCGCAAAAATATCATTTGGGCGCACGCAACAAAAAGACGTGACCGAGACCGTGGGTCGGTGAGAGTATGGCCCCCGGTTCATACCGACACCTCACCCCAGTTGGCGGGTGAATGGCTGGCTGAAGCGCAACCCCTGGTTCGAAGCGGATCTGGTGCCCGCCTTGCGCAAATCGGTCCATCGCCTGTTGTAAGAGACTTCCACTAGGCCCAATGTAGCGGCTGTAGTCGATGAAGCGACTGGAGGGAATGCCAATGGCAACAAAATTAGGGGGGGATGATCGCAACGCGGCTCTGGCCGAACTCACCGGCTGGCGCGATGTGGACGGCCGGGATGCAATTACCAAAACATTTGTATTTGCCGATTTCAATGAGGCGTTTGGGTTCATGTCCAGGATCGCTTGTCTGGCCGAAAAAATGGACCACCATCCGGAATGGTTCAATGTCTACAAAACCGTGGACGTAACTTTGAGCACCCATGACGCGGGCGGTGTGACCGAGTTGGATATCAAATTGGCGACTGCCATGAACGGTTATGCCCGCTAACAGTCCCAACCTTCCAGTACCGGTCAATCCGGCAGAACAGAAACAGCAGGAAGCCCTAGTCCGGGTGCGATTTTGGCGAAAAGCGAAAAAGCTGGCCGGGCGCCTCCCGTTCGCAAGTGATTTGTTAACGGCCTATTATTGCGCCATGGACCCCACCACCCCGCGCAAGGTGCGCGTTATTTTGATGGCGGCACTCGCCTACTTCGTCGTGCCGACCGACATGATCCCCGATTTCATCGCAGGTCTTGGCTACACTGACGACGCGACCGTCCTGATGGCTGCATTAGGGACCGTGCGCCAACACGTCCACCCCAGGCACCGCGACCAGGCTGAAATCGCACTCGACGGAGCAGATGCGAACTAAAACAAGGAACACTGAATAGATGTCAACATCGAACAGCGGCTGGAACAACTCGGAATCATTGTTTTCGATCCGCCCGCAGCCATTGGCAACTTCACCGCCGACACTGTTCATAACAATGTCCTCTATGTTTCAGGTACTTACGGCACAGTGAAAAACGATCAAAGTGTTGACGTCATTCCAAAAGCCGGAAAACTCGGTACGGAATTGACCGTTGAGGGTGGCTATGCGTCCGCGCGACAGATGGCGCTCAATCAACTGGCGATGGCCAAAGCGTTTATGGGAAGTCTCGACAAATTGATCAGCCCCATTCTGTTGGTCGGCTATGTAAATGCGGCGCCGGGGTTCCAAGATGCGCCGTCCGTTCTGAACGGTGCGTCTGATCTATTGATAGAGATCTTTGGCACCGACCTTAGACGGCACGCCCGCATGGCTCTCTATCAACACGAGCTTGCCCGCAATGCACCGATCGCGGGCGAGATTATGTTCGCTGTCAAAACTTGACAATTGACATGAACGATTAAGACCCATCCCGCGACGGGCTAGGTTGGGGGTACCGCCGTTTTAGGTTTGCCAAGGACCGCTTCGCGCCGGGCGATGTAAAGTGTCGAACCGACAATCACAACCCCCCCAGCCACGGTCCATACATCCGGAATTTCCGCGAAAAAATAAAATCCGGCGATCGCCGCGAACAGCAGGCGCATAAACCCGTAAGGCGCGAGCTCACTCGCATCAGCGATGGCGAGACCCTGGATGTACGCGCCCTGGGCAGCAACGCCAAAAGTGGACAGCAACACCAGTAATCCCAGATCCTCCCAACTGGGGGTGACCCAGGTGTATATGGCTGGCCCGATAGTGATCATTGACGCGATCATGCCATAGTAAAAGATCACCACGACCGGGTCGTCATCAGCAAGAAGCCGTTTGATCATGATGATGCTAGTGCCGAAGAAGAATGCACTGCCTAAGGCGACGAAGGATGCTAACTCAATATCACCTGTGGGCCGCAGCATGATCAGTACGCCAACGAAACCGATCGCCGTTGCTGTCCAGCGGCGCGCCCTTACCGTTTCCCCCAATATAAGGGCTGCCAAGACCAATACGAACAAAGGCCCAGCAAACGAGATGGCGATCGCGGTCGCCATGGGCAAATGAATGACCGCATAAAATCCACACAATTGCGCGCCTGCACTGGACCCGCCGCGTGCCAAATGAAACCACGGCCGGCGACTCCACATGCCGCCTTCACTCTTTCTCAAAACAAATGGAAGAGTGACCAACAGGCCAATAAACGAGCGAAAAAACCCGATCTCGAAGACGCCGATGCGCGGACCCAGGTATTTGACCGTCGTTACCATGCCGGTCATGAATACGGTCGACACCAGAACCCATAGAATGCCGCGCACGCTCGCGCTTTGCCACGCGGGCGGTTTTTCTTCAATAGGCGCCGGCTCGTCCGTTTGTTTGGTCATGGGATGCTCAAAGCTCCCGCTTCGAGCGAAAGAATGCCCGCGGCAAAGAAATCAGGCGGCAATTTCGGCGGCAACTGAAAAGTCGGCATCGGTGCGCTTGCGGGCTTCATCGACGGTCACGCCGTCGGCAAGTTCAGTTAGCACCAGGCCGCTACCGCCGATTTCAAATACGCCCACGTCCGAAATCACCAAATCGACGACGCCCGCGCCGGTCAATGGCAAATTGCATTCTTTGAGTAGTTTTGGTGATCCGTCACGCGCGTTATGGTCCATGATGATCACCACCTGCTTCACCCCCGCGACCAAGTCCATGGCCCCGCCCATGCCCTTGACCATTTTGCCGGGAATCATCCAGTTGGCCAGATCACCGTTTTGCGCGACCTGCATGGCACCGAGGATCGACAGATCAATATGTCCGCCCCGGATCATGCCGAACGAGGTGGCGCTGTCGAAATAGCTGCTGTCGGCGAGCTCGGTAATTGTTTGTTTTCCAGCGTTGATCAAGTCTGGGTCTTCGTCGCCCGGATACGGAAACGGCCCCATGCCCAGCATACCGTTCTCGCTTTGCAGGGTCACGGTCATGCCCTCTGGTATGTAGTTAGCAACCATTGTCGGTATGCCGATGCCTAAGTTGACATAGTAGCCATCTCTGAATTCCCGGGCCGCCCGCTGGGCCATTTGCTCGCGTGTCCACGCCATGGTTTTAGCTCCCCTAACCTACGCCCGCTCTCTAGTGGTCAAATGTTCGATGGTTTTGTCGTAACCTCCGCCCCGGATGATCCGCTGCACGAACACGCCCGGTGTATGTATCTGGTCCGGTTCGAGCTCACTCGGGTCGACAATTTCTTCCACTTCGGCAATCGTGACTTTGGCCGCCGTCGCCATCATCGGATTAAAGTTGCGCGCAGTTTTGCGATACACTAAATTACCCGAAGTATCGGCTTTCCACGCCTTTACAATCGCCAAGTCGGCAAACAGGCCGGTTTCCAAAATGTAACGCTTGCCATTGAACTCACGCTCTTCCTTGCCGTCGGCGATCACTGTGTCCACGCCGGTTTTGGTGTAAAAGCCGGGAATGCCGGCGCCGCCCGCACGGATGCGTTCGGCCAAGGTGCCTTGCGGATTAAATTCAAGCTCCAACTCGCCGTTGAGGTACAGCTGCGCGAACAGCTTGTTTTCGCCCACGTAAGACGACAGCATTTTTTTGATCTGGCGGGTTTCCAAGAGCAGTCCAAGGCCGGCTCCATCGACGCCCGCGTTATTACTCACCACAGTCAAATCTTTGGCACCGGTGTCTCGCAGCGCCAAAATGAGAAACTCCGGGATGCCGCACAGGCCGAAGCCCCCGGCCATCACCATCATGCCATCCTTCACCACGCCGTTCAGCGCGGAAGGCGCATCCGGAAATACCTTGTCCATTGTCTCCCCTTATGTCGCTTTGGCCGCGTGGGAAGCGGCAATCAATCGCTCAAGTTTGATAGGCCCGGGGGCAAAGCCGGTCAAGACCTAAGTCGATGCCGCATTCCATGCGGTAACCGCAATCAAGGAGCGAAAGGGGTCGCTCCATGAACTCTATTTTAACTGAATCCAAGGATAGTAATAAACGACTTAACCAAAGGTCTTCGTGATGGCAGCACACATCTCCGAACTTCAGCTACAGAATGCGGTCTCGCCGCCCCAGCCGGTGGACTTGGAGCACAAGATTGACCCAAATAGCTCCCCTGGGTTGGTCCCCGTGCAACAGGCATTTTTTCCCGTGACGACTTGTCACAGATCCACCACCGTTATGAACAGCAAAGTTTGGGGGGCACTTGGTATAGTTATAGCTTCATCGGCTCGGTCCGCACACACGTCCCGGCGGTCATTGTTTTCACCGAATTTGGCGACCGGGATCATGTGCTGATCGTGCGTTTAATCGAAGGCACTTATGCCGTAATGTCGGACAACGACACTGTGCGGGCGATTGCCGGTGAAATCAGCGAACTCCTCGATATCTTTGACGAAAACATGCATCGAAGTTAGTCTCGGCGCACCAGATGAAAAGCAAGTGAGCGTTGAGGACTACCAATATGACGGCGGATTTCTCGCACCTTTTTTTGGACGTCTGGCGTCCTACAATCGGCGGGCCAATCACTTACTTCTCGATAATTATCGACGCCTAAAAGACGATGAGATAAACGCTCCACGGCCGGCCTTTTTTGGCTCGATCCTCGCAACTCTCAATCACATTCTGGTGGGAGATCAAGCCTGGCTCGCCCGGTTGCACGGCGACCCGCCACCAGGCCGCGCCCTTGATCACATCCTGTGCCATACGTTGAGTGCCCTGACCACTGCGAGAGAACTGCAAGACGATGAGATCACCGCTTACGTGAAAGGCCTAACCGAACTCGAGTTTGCCGCGACCATCCGATACCAAAACATGAGTGGCGTCGATTTCGAAAATTCAGTGTCGGTAGTGCTCACTCACATGTTCAATCACCAAACCCATCACCGCGGGCAAGTGCATGACATGCTTAGCCAGACTTCGGTCCCGCCACCTGAGCTGGATTTCATCTTCTTTATCCGGGAAGCATCCGCGTCTTAGCCGGTCGTCAACACAACCTTGCCCACAACTTTACGGGCCAGCACTTCATTCAATGCGTCGACGGCCTTCTCCAACGGATACGTCTTCGAGATGAGGGGCGTCAATGTACCGTCTTCCACCATCCGAACCAGGTCGCGAATGTTTTGCGCGTTGACCTCAGGTTCACGCTTGGTGAATTGTCCCCAGAACACACCGACCACTTGGCAATCTTTGAGCAGCACCAAGTTGACCGGTAGTTTTGGAATGACACCACTGGCAAATCCAATCACCAGCATGCGTCCCTTAGGCGCTATCGCCCGCAGGGATTGCTCGAACAGTTCGCCGCCGACCGGGTCATAAATGACGTCAACCCCTTTGCCGCCGGTAAGCTCCTTCGTCCGATTTTTAATGTCTTCGGTTGAGTAATTGATGGTCATCTCGGCGCCGTATTGGGTCGCCAACTCGAGTTTCTCATCGGTGGAAGCAGCGGCGATAACCTTGGCGCCCAGCGCACGCCCGATATCGACCGCCGCCAGACCAACGCCGCCCGCAGCGCCCAGCACGAGCAAGGTTTCGCCGGGCTGGATTTTTGCCCGCTGAAGCAGTGCGTGATATGAGGTGCCGTAGGTGAGAAACATCCCGGCGGCGGTTTCGTAATCCATGCTGTCGGAGATCGGCATAACGTCCGATTGTTCGGCGACAATCTCTTCCGCATAGCCCCCAGAGATCGAAAACCAGACGACCCGGTCACCGACTTTGACCGTGGTCACCTCCACGCCCACCTCGGTTACATCCCCTGACGCCTCAGCGCCAGGCGAAAACGGGAGGTCGGGCTTAAATTGGTATTGACCCTGGATAACGAGCGAATCGGGGAAATTAACTCCCGCCGCCTTTACGGCAATCCGAACCTGGCCCTTGCCCAGTGGTGGGCATTCTATCTCCTCAAACACAAGAGATTCAGGCGGCCCATATTCCTTGCACAGCATGGCCTTCATGTCGGCGCTCCCCATTTATGCTTGGCAAATTGATTTTCGCCTTGGGCTTTACCACAAGAATCGGAGCAGAAAAACCTTGGAGCCTTCACGAATGATCAAACTTCTTTGCGAACACAGCTTGTGGCACCTGGATATCCCGTGGCTGCGCACCTATGGTAGGTCCATGTCACGACTTCCAATTTTACCCCTGCTCGCCATATTCACTTCCCTCACGGTGTCTGCTGCCCAAGCCGCCGCACCCAAAATGCTGGGCACATATAAAGATTGGTCGGCTTTAATGCTGGTCCAAGGTGGCGAAAAACAATGCTATATGGTGTCTGAACCCAAATCAAAAACGCCTAAAGGGGTGCGACGGGGCAAAGTCTATCTGATGGTCACTCACTGGCCCGCCCGTGAAATCGTTAATGAAGTCAGCATCGTCACTGGCTATCCCTACAAAAAGGGCAGCGAAGTAAAAGCGACCATCAGAAAATCTAAAAACTTCACCCTATTCACCAGCGAGGACCGCGCCTGGGCCAACAACGCAAAGGAAGACCGGGCCATGGTGAAAGCCTTGAAGGCAGGAGCCTCGGTGACTGCGACCGGCACATCGGCGCGCGGCACGGTGACGAAAGACAAATACTCTTTGCGTGGATTTACGGCCGCCTATCGGGCGATCAGCGAAGCCTGTAAAGTAAAAGGCGTTTAGGGTGAGCGCCCAGACTAATGAATACATCTGAATAACCTGGTCCCGAGGACCTTCGACTTGATCGCATTCACCAGCATGAACCCTTGTGCCCCCAAGAGAGCACTCCCGAACTATTCCCAATCGCCGAACCTGGTTGGGCTGACGCACGATAAATTGACGGCGCAGTTGCAATCCCTCGGGGTGCCTGAGCGCGCGCTTAAAATGCGTACGAGACAAGTATGGCACTGGTTGTACCATCGAGGTGTGCGCTCGTTCGATGACATGACCAATGTGTCCAAGGAACTGCGCGCGCTGCTTTGCAGCTCGGCGCGGATAGGGCGACCTGAGGTCATACGCGAGCAAATCTCTAAGGATGGCACCCGCAAATGGTTGCTGCGCTTCGACGATGGGGAAGAAGTGGAAACCGTTTTTATCCCCGAGGATGACCGCGGCACGCTATGTGTGTCGTCGCAGGTGGGCTGCACGCTAAATTGCACATTTTGCCATACCGGCACCCAGAAACTGGTGCGCAACTTGGGTCCGGCAGAGATCGTCGGGCAGCTTTTGGTCGCCCGCGACGCGTTGGGTGAATGGCCGTCGCCGCCCGATGGCAGGTTAGTCTCAAACATCGTCCTCATGGGTATGGGCGAGCCCATGTACAACTTCGACAATGTGGCCGAGGCAGTCAAAATTATGATGGACGGCGAAGGATTGTCTTTGTCTAAGCGCCGGATCACATTATCGACGGCGGGCGTCGTCCCGATTATGGCTCGCTGTGGCGATGAGTTGGGGGTCAATCTCGCTGTGTCGTTGCACGCGGTAACCGACCAAGTACGCGACCAAATCGTACCGCTCAATCGCAAATACCCGATCGCCGAGCTAATGGCCGCGTGTCGGGCTTATCCGGGGCTCAATAACGCCCGCCGCATTACCTTCGAGTACATCATGCTCAAAGGCATCAATGACAGCGACGCGGACGCGCGCAAATTGATCAAGTTGTTGAAGGACTGCCCGGCCAAAGTGAACCTTATTCCATTCAACCCGTGGCCTGGTGTTGCCTACGAGACTTCGGACCCGGACACCATCAAGCGCTTTTCCGACATGGTGTATGCCGCCGGTATTTCGGCGCCGGTGCGCAAGACGCGCGGCCAAGACATTATGGCGGCCTGCGGTCAGTTGAAGTCGGACAGTGTCAGATTGTCGAGAGCCGACCGTGACCGCGCGGCAGCAACTGCCAACCCCTAGTTCTCCCTCAATAAATGGCAACACGCGCTGCGCTTGCAGCCCGCGTCGCTTTCCCTATACTCAGCGCGCTTTTTGAGGCGCCAATTGGCGTCCGTAAACGGATAAAACAACCATGACCCGCCCTGTCAAAAAAGTTGTGCTCGCCTACTCCGGCGGCCTCGATACTTCAATCATCCTGAAATGGCTGCAGGAGACCTATGCTTGCGAGGTTGTGACTTTCACGGCAGACTTGGGTCAGGGCGCGGAGCTGGAAGAAGCCCGGCGCAAAGCCGAAATGCTGGGCATCAAGGAAATTTACGTAGAAGACCTGCGTGAAGAGTTCGTGCGCGACTACGTGTTCCCGATGTTTCGGGCGAACACAGTATACGAGGGGGTCTACCTGCTCGGCACGGCGATCGCCCGGCCCTTGATTGCCAAACGGCAGATCGAAATCGCCGCGGAAACCGGCGCCGATGCCGTATCCCACGGGGCAACAGGGAAGGGCAACGATCAGGTCAGATTCGAGCTCGGCTACTATGGCCTTAATCCGGACATTACAGTCATCGCACCGTGGCGGGAATGGGACTTCAAATCGCGCTCGGATCTGAACGCCTTTGCCGAAAAGCATCAAATTCCGGTGTCCAAAGATAAGCGCGGCGAAGCGCCGTTCTCAGTCGACGCCAATCTTCTCCACACATCGGCAGAGGGTAAAGCCCTTGAAGACCCGTGGGCGCCGGCGGAAGAGCACGTCTACAGCCGTACGGTCGCGCCCGAAGACGCGCCTGACTCGCCAATCCTCATTGACATCGAGTTCGAGAAGGGCGATCCGGTCGCCATCGACGGCGAGGCCCTGAGCCCCGCAAGACTGCTTGAGCGCTTGAACGATCATGGGCGGGACAACGGTATTGGCCGGCTGGATTTGGTGGAGAACCGGTTCGTCGGCATGAAGTCGCGGGGCGTTTACGAAACCCCAGGCGGCACCATTATGTTGGCCGCCCACCGCGCGATTGAAAGCATCACCCTTGACCGGGGTGCGGCGCACCTGAAAGACGAGCTCATGCCGCGCTACGCTGAATTGATTTACAACGGCTTTTGGTTCTCACCCGAGCGCGAAATGCTGCAGGCATTGATTGACCAAAGCCAAATCGATGTCGCCGGCACCGTGCGGCTGAAGCTCTACAAGGGCGGGGTTTATTTGGTCGGGCGAAAAGCGCCCAGGTCTCTGTATAGTGAAAAGCACGTCACTTTCGAAGAAGATGACGTCTACGACCAGCGCGATTCAGAGGGCTTTATTAAGTTGCAAGCGCTTCGGCTACGTCTGCTGCGGCAGGGCAAAATCGAATCCGGTGTGGATTGACGGCTCGATATCAGTCCGGCACATCAACCCCCGCCTGGCGGCAGGCGGCGATGAGCGCGTTATTCAACAAGCACGCAATGGTCATCGGGCCAACCCCGCCGGGCACTGGGGTGATCGCGCCCGCGACCTTGACCGCTTCGCCAAAGTGAATGTCGCCGACGAGGCGGGTCTTGCCGTCTTCACCTTCCTTGGGGACGCGGTTAATGCCGACGTCGATCACTGTTGCGCCCGGTTTTATCCAATCGCCACGGATCATCTGCGGACGGCCCACGGCGGCCACCAGGATATCGGCAGTGCGGCATTCGGCGGCCAAATCTTGGGTGCGTGAGTGAGCCAAGGTAACCGTGCAATGCTCACGCAACAAGAGTTGCGCAATCGGTTTGCCGACAATGTTGGAGCGTCCGACAATGAGCGCCTTTTTGCCGGTCAAGTTCCCCAAGGTGTCTTTGAGCATTATCAAACATCCCTGGGGCGTGCAGGGAACGAGACTGGGAAGGCCGGTCCATAGACGCCCGACGTTAATGACGTGAAAACCGTCCACGTCTTTGGCCGGGTCGATGGCGTCCAGAATGCGGGCCTCATTGACTTGCTCGGGCAACGGCAGTTGTACTAATATGCCGTGCACATCGGGGTCAGCGTTGAGCGCTTCAACGCGCGTTAATACTTCGTCTTCACTGGCGGTATCGGGCAATTTGAATTCATAGGAGTTCATCCCGGCTTCGAGGGTCTGCTTGCCCTTGTTGCGCACGTAAATTTGGCTCGCCGGATCTTCGCCCACGAGAACAACAGCCAAACCGGGGGTCAGACCATGTTCGCTTTTGACCTTAGCCACCTTCGCACCGACAGTCGCCCGCAGACCAGCCGCAAACGCTTTGCCGTCGATGATGCAGGCCTCGCCCGTTTTCTGTTCCGCCGCGTCCGCCATATTAATGTGCTCCTGTTTGGTGCTGCTTAAGCCACTCCTGCAGATGGCGCAACTGCGATGTCGCGTCACCTGAAATTACCAAGGCTTTGAGGCGAGCCGTGGCGCCGGAAATGAGGGTCACTTCCCGGGGAGCCGCGCCCCAGAGCTTAGCGAGAAGTTTGATGACCGCCCGATTGGCTTTGCCGTTTTCAGACGCGGTGGTTACGCGCACCTTCAGATAAGTCCTGCCGTCAGCCCCCAATTCAGTCCCTGAAACTTCAATTCGCGACGCCTTGGGCGTGACGCGCACTAAAACTCTCACCCGATCTCCCCGGATGGTGAATGGCAACTGGAATGTGGGCAATGAGAATTCTAGAGAATGTTGCTGGAGTAGGCTTCATGCAAAAGGTTGCGAAAAAAATAAAGCAGAAGAATCAACACCACGGGAGATATATCAAAACCACCTAAATCTGGCATAAAGCGGCGTATGGGACCCAACGCCGGTTCGGTCGCGCGATAAAGAAAATCGCGCACCATGCTAACAAACTGGTTGTAGGTATTGACGACGTTAAACGCAATCAACCAACCGAGCACGATTGAGATGATGATCATCCAGATATAGAGAGAGATCAACGTGTCGATCAGAATAAGAAGTGAACCCATGGTCTTACAGCCCCCAAAAAAACTGGGTCGATTTTATACTGGGACGCCCAAGACGCAAGACCTGTGTATGCGACTATGAGGCCGATACTTATCTTGACAGCTGGTGCTCGCCCGCAGACATTAGCGCCGACTGGCGGACACAGTTTTTTTGGCCGGTATTCCGTAGGTCAAAAACACCTTCAGGGGCCGTAGCTCAGTTGGGAGAGCGCTACGTTCGCAACGTAGAGGTCAGGGGTT